>DAOPUP010000298.1:0-3611 GCA_035350655.1 Acidovorax sp.
TTTCGATGGCGGCGAAGGTTTCGGTCAGCGTGCCGATCTGGTTGATCTTGATGAGAATCGAATTGGCGATGCCCTTGTCGATGCCTTCCTTCAGGATCTTGGTGTTGGTGACAAACAGGTCGTCGCCCACCAGCTGCACGTTCTTGCCCAGGCGCTCTGTGAGGATCTTCCAGCCGTCCCAGTCGCCTTCATGCATGCCGTCTTCGATGCTGATGATGGGGTATTTGTCCACCCAGGCCGCGAGCATGTCGGTCCATTGCTGGGCGGTGAGTTTGAGGCCGCCTTCGCCTTCGAGCACATAGTGGCCGTCCTTGTAGAACTCGCTGGCCGCGCAGTCGAGGCCCAGGGCGATCTGTTCGCCCGCGGTATAGCCGGCGGCCTCGATGGCCTGCAGGATCAGCTGGATCGCTGCTTCATGGTTCTCGACGCTGGGGGCAAAGCCGCCTTCGTCGCCCACGGCAGTGCTCATGCCCTTGTCGTGGATGATTTTTTTCAGGGCGTGGAACACCTCGGCACCCCAGCGCACGGCTTCGCGGAAGCTCGGCGCGCCCACAGGGATGATCATGAACTCCTGCAGATCCAGGCTGTTGTTGGCATGCGCGCCACCGTTGATCACGTTCATCATGGGCACGGGCAATTGCACGCTGCCCATGCCGCCCAGGTAGCGGTACAGGGGCAGGCCCGACTCTTCGGCGGCGGCGCGGGCCACGGCCATGGACACGGCCAGCATGGCGTTGGCGCCCAGGCGGCTCTTGTTCTCGGTGCCATCGAGGTCGATCAGGGTCTTGTCCAGAAAACCCTGCTCCGACGCATCAAGGCCCAGCACGGCTTCGGAGATTTCGGTGTTGATGTGTTCCACGGCCTTGAGCACGCCCTTGCCCAGGTAGCGGCTCTTGTCGCCGTCGCGCAGCTCGATGGCTTCGCGCGAGCCGGTGGATGCGCCCGAGGGCACGGCCGCGCGGCCCATCACGCCCGATTCGAGCAGCACGTCGCATTCGACGGTGGGGTTGCCGCGGCTGTCCAGCACTTCACGGCCTACGATGTCAACAATGGCACTCATGGTTTTCCTTTGATGGGAAGTTTTAAATTTTTCAAGCCATTTTGGCTTGTAGTGCTTATTCAATAAGCACTTGCAGCTATCAAAAATATACTGCGAATCAGGCGCTGAAGCTGTTTTCCAGAAACCCACTTTGCTTGGTGACGTCATCGAGTGCCACCAGCGTTTCGAGCAAGGCCCGCATGTGCTTGAGCGGCACGGCGTTCGGCCCGTCCGACCAGGCCTCGGCGGGCCGGGGGTGGGTTTCCATGAACAGGCCCGCCACGCCGACGGCCACGCCCGCACGGGCCAGCACGGGCACCATGTCGCGTGCGCCGCCGCTCACGGCACCCAGGCCGCCGGGTTTTTGCACCGAGTGGGTCACGTCGAACACCACGGGCGCGCCGGAATGGCGCATCTCGGCCAGGCTGGTCATGTCGGCCACGAGGTTGTTGTAGCCAAAGCTCACGCCGCGCTCGCAGGCCAGGAAGCGGTCTTCCGACAGCCCGGCTTCTTTCGCGGCAGCGCGGGCCTTGTCGATGACGTTCTTCATGTCCCAGGGCGCCAGGAACTGGCCCTTCTTGATGTTCACCGGTTTGCCGGACTGCGCCACGGCGCGGATGAAGTCGGTCTGGCGGCACAGAAAGGCGGGGGTTTGCAGCACATCGACCACGCTGGCCACTTCGGCGACCTGGGATGCGTCGTGCACGTCGGTCAGGATGGGCAGCTGCAACTGGCGGCGTACCTCCTCCAGGATCTTCAGGCCTGCATCCAGCCCCACGCCACGCTGGCTGGTGCCAGACGAGCGGTTGGCCTTGTCGAACGAGCCCTTGTAGATCAGGTGAATGCCCAAGGCGGTGCAGGTTTCTTTGAGCTGGCCCGCGACGTCCAGCGACATCTGCAGGCCTTCAATGGAGCAGGTGCCCGCGATCAGGAAGAAGCGCTGGTCGAGGCCGACGTTGAATCCGCACAGTTGCATAGGAGGCTCCAGTTCGCAGTTCGCAGTTTTAGGCTTTCGCCGCTTGCTGGTGCTCGACCGCTGCCTTGATGAAGGCGTTGAAGAGCGGGTGGCCGTTCCAGGGCGTGGACTTGAACTCGGGGTGGAATTGCACGCCGATGTACCAGGGGTGCACGCTTTGCGGCAGCTCGACGATCTCGGTGAGCTGCTCGCGCTGCGTCAGCGCCGAGATCACCAGTCCCGCCTGGCGCAGCTGGTCCAGGTAGTTCACGTTGGCTTCGTAGCGGTGGCGGTGGCGCTCGGTCACCACGCTGCCATAGATGCGGTGGGCCAGCGTGCCTGCGGATACGTCGGAGCTTTGCGCGCCCAGGCGCATGGTGCCGCCCAGGTCCGAGTTTTCGTCGCGTTTCTTGATGGTGCCGTCGGCATCCTTCCACTCGGTGATCAGCGCGATCACGGGGTGGGGCGTGGCGGGGTCGAACTCGGTGCTGTTGGCGTTAGCCAGGCCCGCCACATGGCGTGCGTATTCAATGGTGGCCACCTGCATCCCCAGGCAAATGCCCAGGTAGGGCACCTTGTGCTCGCGGGCGAACTGGGCCGTGGCGATCTTGCCTTCCACGCCGCGCGCACCGAAGCCACCGGGCACCAGGATGGCGTCGTACTTCGCCAGCTTGGCCGCAGCATGGGCGCTGTCGATGGTTTCGGAGTCGATATGGTCGATCTTCACGCGCACATGGTTGCGCATGCCGGCGTGGCGCAGGGCTTCGTTCACCGACTTGTAGCTGTCGGACAGGTCCACATACTTGCCCACCATGGCGATGGTGACCTCGCCCTGCGGGTGCTCGGTCTCAAACACCAGATCGTCCCAGCGCTTGAGGCTGGTGGGCGGCGTGTTCAGGCGCAGCTTGTCGCAGATCAGGCCGTCCAGGCCCTGCTCGTGCAGCATGCGCGGCACCTTGTAGATGGTGTCCACGTCCCACATGCTGATCACGCCCCACTCGGGCACGTTGGTGAACAGCGAAATCTTCTCGCGCTCTTCTTCGGGTACCGGCTTTTGGGCACGGCACAGCAGTGCGTCGGGCTGGATGCCGATCTTGCGCAGCTCCTGCACGGTGTGCTGGGTGGGCTTGGTCTTGAGCTCGCCAGCCGTGGCAATCCAGGGCAGGTAGGTCAGGTGCACAAAGGCCGAGTTGTTGGGGCCCAGCTTGAGGCTGAGCTGGCGCACGGCTTCAAGGAACGGCAGCGACTCGATATCACCGACAGTGCCACCCACTTCGCAGATGGCCACGTCCACGGCATCGTCGGTGCCAATGCCGGCACCGCGCTTGATGTATTCCTGGATTTCGTTGGTGACATGCGGGATGACCTGCACGGTCTTGCCCAGGTAGTCGCCGCGGCGCTCTTTCTCCAGCACGGATTGGTAAATCTTGCCCGTGGTGAAGTTGTTGGTTTTCTTCATGCGCGTTTCGATGAAACGCTCATAGTGGCCCAGATCCAGGTCGGTTTCTGCGCCGTCATCTGTCACGAAAACCTCGCCGTGCTGAAACGGCGACATGGTGCCTGGATCTACGTTGATGTAGGGGTCAAGCTTGATGAGGGTGACTTTGAGTCCCCGCG
>DAOPUP010000299.1:0-3593 GCA_035350655.1 Acidovorax sp.
CGCTCGGTGCTGCTGTTGCACCCCATGCTGGCGCTGCTGCTGCTAGGTGGCGCGCGCACGAGCGCCCGGCTGCTGCTGGTCAACCGCGCGCAGAGGGTGCCTACCGGCAAGCCCCTGTTGCTGGTGGGCTCGGTGCAGGACGCGGCAGCGGCTTTGTCAGCCTTGCGCGGTGCGCGCTTGTGGTCACCCGTGGGCATCGTGAGCCCCAACGCCGCGGAGAAGGGCCGAACGCTGCAAGGCTTGAGTGTGCTAGGTGGTTTGGGCGATCTGTCTCAAATTGCCGAACGAACCGAAGCCGCGGCGGCCCTGGTGGTGTCGGCATCGGGCTCTGATGCGCGGCGTGAGGCCTTGATGGGCGCCAGCGAGGCGGGCCTGCCCCTGCTCACCATGCCGCGCCCCGACGAGTGGTTGCGCGCCGAAACGGGCCAACCCCGGCGCATCGAACTTGAAGACCTGTTGGGCCGTGCCCCGGTGGCGCTGGACGAAAAAGGCCTGTCCGACCTGATCGCGGGCCAGACCGTGCTGGTCACAGGCGCGGGCGGCTCCATCGGCTCCGAGCTGTGCCGCCAGATCGCGCGCTTTGGCGTGGCGCGGCTGGTGTGTGTGGATGTGTCCGAATACGCCATCTACCAGTTGGAGCAGGAGCTGCGTAAGGCGCATCCGCAGATTCCGGGCTTGTATTACACCGCCAATGTGCGCGAAGCCGATCGATTGCTCGCCATTGCGCGCCTGCATCGGCCGGCCGTGGTGTTCCATGCTGCGGCCTACAAGCATGTGCCGTTGATGGAGACGCTCAACGAAATCGAGGCGCTGCGCACCAATGTCGTGGGTACCTTGAACTCTGCTCGAGTGGCGGGTGCTGTGGGGGCTGCGCGTTTTGTGTTGATCTCTACGGACAAGGCGGTCAATCCCACCAACGTGATGGGGGCCAGCAAACGGCTTGCTGAAATGGTCATGCAATCGGTGGCTACCGAATACGCTGGCACGCGATTTGTCGCGGTGCGCTTTGGCAATGTGCTCGGTTCCAGTGGCTCGGTCGTTCCCTTGTTCACGGCGCAAATCGCACGTGGCGGCCCGTTGACGGTGACCCATCCCGACATCGTGCGCTATTTCATGACGATTCCCGAAGCCGCCCAGCTGGTGCTGCAGGCCGGCCTGGTGGGGCAGTCGGGGCAGATTTTCGTGCTGGACATGGGCGAGCCCGTGAAGATCGTCGAACTCGCCCGCATCCTGATTCGGCTGTCGGGGAAGACCGAGCAGGAGATCCCCGTGGTGTTCACGGGCCTGCGGCCGGGCGAGAAGCTGTTTGAGGAGCTGCTGGCCAATGGCGAGACCACCGAACCCACCCCCCACCCCAAGCTGCATGTCGCCAAGACCAGTGGGGAAGTTTGCGTGGATCTGGATGCGGTGGGCCGCAGCATTGTGGAGCTGGGTGTCGCGCCTTCGGCATCCTCACTGCGCGCGTGGTTGCAGAGCCAGGTGCCCGAATACGCTGCGCGCTGAGGCTGCGTCGGCCCCGGTGGCAGAGCGATTGCTATTGCGCAATCCCCGTGCGCTCCAGTACATCCCCCACCAGTTCCAGCCGCACCAGCGGGTTGTCCAGCTCCATCAACCGTTGCTTGAGCTCCAGCGGCACGGGCAGCAGTTCGCACCAGCGGTTGGCCACCCAGCCGCAATCGTCGAGCTGGGCCGCTGTGGGGGTGATGGCGCTGTGGATGTCGGGGCCGCGTTGCTGCAGGGTGTGCAGCACCTGCGCCAGCGCGGTGGCGGTTTTTTGAAGGTCGTCGGGCACGGGCACCGCGAGGTCGGGGTCCAGGTGGTCAATGTCTGCCACCCACAGGCCGTGGGGCAGATGGCGGCGCTCGGTGATGCGAAAGCGCTGGCTGCCGCGGCACTGCAGGGTGATCAGCCCGGGCTGCGGCTGCTCGAGCTGTTCGATCACGGCCAGGGTGCCGATGTCGTGAAAGCGCTCGTCGGGCGCGCCGGCCTGGCGCACCTCGTGGCCCTGGGTGAGCGCCACCACGCCAAAGGGGGCACCGGCCTGATGGCATTTGCGCACCATGTCGAGGTAGCGCACCTCGAAGACGCGCAGCGCCAGCACCCCGCCCGGAAACAGCACCGATTTGAGCGGAAACAGCGGAAGGGATGACAGGGTGAGGGCTTGTGTCATGGGCGCAGGTGTTCGGTCGCTATCATCCCATGGCACCGTCGGTTTTCGTGCGCCATCTCATTTCACCTGTCTCATCCATGCTCTACCAGATCGCCTCTTTCCTGCTTGATGTCGTTGGTGGCCTGCTCACGGGGGCCTGTCTGCTGCGCCTTTACATGCAGTGGCAGCGGGTGCCGTTTTCGAACCCGGTGGGTGGGCTGGTGTTTGCCCTGACCGACTGGCTGATCATGCCGCTGCGCCGTGTGATCCCACCGGTGGGGCGCTGGGATCTGTCGAGCCTGGTGGCCGCCATGCTGCTGCAGCTGGCGCAGTATTTCCTGCTGACGCTGTTGCTGGGGGCTGCCTCGGCATGGGCCTGGCTGCCGTGGCTGGCGCTGTTCGGGTTGCTGCGGGTGGCGGTGTCGGGCCTGATCGGGCTGTTGATTGTTTATGCCGTCATGTCCTGGGTGCAGGGGGGGCGGTCGCCGCTGGGCGATGTGATCGCCCGTTTGTGCGAGCCGGTGTTGCGCCCGTTGCGCCGCGTGATGCCGCTGGTCGGTGGCATCGATCTGTCACCGCTGGTGGCGCTGGTGCTGCTGCAGGTGGTGATGATGGTGCTGGGGCATCTGCAGGCCAGCGTGATGCGTTGAGGTAAAAAATACAAACAAAAATAGCTGCAAGCCCTTTATTTTTATGGGCTTGCAGCTATCAAAAACAGAGAGAAAAACGTGGGCTGGTGTGCCCGTCCGCCGCTCTGGTTTGACCCCGGGGTCACATCACCGCATCGGCGGGCAGGCGCTGCAGCATGGCCAGGCTGCTGGCCACGGTGTTGCGCAGTTCGCGGCGGTCGCAGATGAAGTCCACGGCGCCCTTGGTCTGCAGGAACTCGGCGCGCTGAAAGCCCTCGGGCAGTGTCACGCGCACGGTGGATTCGATCACGCGCGGGCCGGCAAAGCCGATCAGGGCCTTGGGCTCGGCAATCACGATGTCGCCCACAAAGGCAAAACCGGCGCTCACACCGCCCATGGTCGGGTCGGTCAGCACGCTGATGTAGGGCAGGCCCTTCTTGGCCAGGCGGGTGAGGGCCGCGTTGGTCTTGGCCATCTGCATGAGCGACAGCAGGCCTTCTTGCATGCGGGCACCGCTGGTGGCGGTAAAGCAGATGAAGGGCACTTTTTGCTCAATGGCGGTTTCCACGCCACGCACAAAGCGCTCGCCCACCACAGAGCCCATGGAGCCGCCCATGAAGTCGAACTCGAAGCAGGCGGCAATCAGCGGAACGCTGTGCACCGAGCCGCCCATCACGATCAGGGCATCGGTCTCGCCGGTGGCTTCCATGCCCTGCTTCAGACGCTCGGGGTACTTGCGGCTGTCCTTGAACTTGAGGGCGTCGATGGGCAGCACTTCCTGGCCCAGCTCGTAACGACCTTCGGCATCGAGGAAG
>DAOPUP010000300.1:0-3588 GCA_035350655.1 Acidovorax sp.
CAGCGGCACCGGCCTGCCGATCCGTGTGCACGGCGCCTTTGTCAGTGACGAGGAAGTGCACCGCGTGGTGAGCTACCTCAAGAGCCAGGGCGACCCCGATTACATCGAGGGCGTGCTGGAAGGCGGAACTGTGGACGGCGACGGTGATCTGTCAGGGGACGGCGGCGGTGATGGGGGCGAGAAAGACCCGATGTATGACCAGGCCGTGGAAGTGGTGCTGAAAGACCGCAAGGCCAGCATCTCGTACGTGCAGCGCAAGCTGCGCATCGGCTACAACCGTTCGGCCCGTCTGCTCGAAGACATGGAAAAGGCGGGTCTGGTGAGCGGCCTCACCACCAGCGGCCAGCGCGAAGTGCTGGTGCCCGCGCGCAGCGAATGACAAGGGCAGGGCGCTGAGCCCGGCCCCCAGGTCGCCCCAAAGGAGTTTCTGTTGAAAAAGATCGCTACTGCAATTTTGATAGCCGTTAGCGCACAACTGGCAAGCGCTGATGGCCTGAAAAGCCTGGAATCCTTCATGAAGGGCAGCCAGACGGGTCGTGCCGAATTCACCCAGGTGGTCACCTCGCCCCCGAAAGACGGCCAGGCCGTGCGCACCAAGACCAGCAGCGGGACTTTCGAGTTCCAGCGGCCGGGGCGGTTCAAGTTTGTCTACAAAAAGCCCTTCGAGCAGACCATCGTGGCCGACGGGCAGACGCTGTGGCTGTACGACACCGACCTGAACCAGGTGACGCAGCGCGCCCAGGCCCAGGCACTGGGCAGCACGCCCGCCGCCTTGCTGGCCTCGGCGCCCGACCTGTCGGCCCTGCGGGCGGATTTCACGCTGGAAGCCGCGCCTGACCAGGATGGCCTGCAATGGGTGCTGGCCCGCCCCAAGGCCAAAGACGGGCAGCTGCAGAGCGTGCGTGTGGGTTTTGCGGGCGAGCAACTGGCCGCGCTGGATATTTTGGACAGCTTCGGCCAGCGCTCGGCCATCCGCTTCACGGGCATGCAGACCAATGCCGCGCTGCTGCCCGCCACCTTCCAGTTCAAGCCGCCACAAGGCGCGGATGTGGTTAGGCAGTAGTTGGTCCGGCAGCGATGTGGGTGACGAGCAGAAGCGACGGCCGTTATTCGCCCGAGGCTTTTTGCGTCCCGATGTGCGTGATGTAGACAGGACATGAACATGGCAGCACGCAATGCGCCCGCAGCACCCCCGGTCCACCAGCCCCTGGCAGAACGCCTGCGCCCGCGCCAGCTTTCCGACGTGATCGGCCAGCAGCATGTGCTGGGTCCGGGCATGCCGCTGCGCCTGGCGTTCGAGTCGGGTCGGCCACACAGCTGCATTCTGTGGGGCCCGCCGGGCGTGGGCAAGACCACCATTGCGCGCCTGATGGCCGATGCGTTCGATGCGCAGTTCATCAGCATCAGCGCCGTGCTGGGCGGGGTCAAGGACATCCGCGAAGCGGTGGAACGCGCCCAAGCCGCGCGCGACGGCCTTATGCAGCAGCGCACCATCGTGTTCGTCGATGAGGTGCACCGCTTCAACAAGAGCCAGCAGGACGCGTTTTTGCCGCATGTCGAGAGCGGGCTGTTCACCTTCATCGGTGCCACCACCGAGAACCCGTCGTTCGAGGTCAATTCTGCGCTGCTGTCGCGTGCGGCGGTGTATGTGCTGCAACCGCTGTCCACCGAAGATTTGAAGCAAATTGTGGCTTTAGCCCAATCGGAAAAAGCGCTTCAAGCTATCGAAAGCGAAGCAATTGAGCGGCTGGTGGCCTATGCCGATGGCGATGCGCGCCGCCTGCTCAACACGCTGGAAACGCTGGAGATGGCGGCGGCGCAGGAGGGGCTGGCCGCCATCACCGATGCCTGGCTGCTGCGCGTGCTGGGCGAGCGTATGCGCCGCTACGACAAGGGCGGCGAGCAGTTCTACGACACCATCAGCGCGCTGCACAAGTCGGTGCGCGGCTCCGACCCCGATGCGGCGCTGTACTGGCTGGTGCGCATGCTCGACGGCGGCGCCGACCCGCGCTACATGGCGCGCCGGCTGGTGCGCATGGCGGCCGAGGATGTGGGCCTGGCCGACCCGCGCGCGCTGCGCCTGGCGCTCGACGCGAGCGAGGTGTATGAACGCCTGGGCAGCCCCGAGGGCGAACTGGCGCTGGCCGAATGCGTGGTCTATCTCGCCGTGGCGCCCAAGTCCAATGCGGTCTACAAAGCCTACAACGCCGCCCGCGCCTTTGTGAAGCAGGACAGCACGCGCCCCGTGCCTATGCACCTGCGCAATGCGCCGACCCAGCTCATGAAGCAGCTCGACTACGGCAAGGGCTACCGCTATGCCCATGACGAGGAAGGCGGCTTTGCCGCCGGCGAGCGTTACCTGCCCGATGGCATGGCAGAGCCGGGCTTCTACCAGCCGGTGGAACGGGGCCTCGAAATCAAGATTGCGCAAAAACTGCGGGACCTGCGCGAGCGCAACGCGGCAGCCAACCCGCAGCCAGAAAAATCCTGAGCCCTGACCCTGCAAGGCCGGCGCCCGGGGCGCCGTCCTGTGCGGCTTGCTAGCGGCGAGGTTGGGGCAGCCTGGGAGACCGATCCATTGAACTGGTGGATGCCTGGCGAATGCGCGGCGACCCTGGCTGACGGGGCCCCAACCCCAGGGAAAACCCCGCCAGTCCAGGGTGCGGCGGCCGAAGACTACTCGCTAGAATCAAATCCACAAACCCGCTCAGCTGCACTCCTGGCGGGTTTTTTGCTACATGGCAGTCGGGCTCACAAGGCGGTACCGATTTCGGTGCCAAAGCGGTGGGCAGGTCACAAACGAGGGACTCTCTTATGGACATCTTGCTGCAGCAGATCATCAACGGTCTGGTTTTGGGCAGCATGTACGCCCTGATAGCCTTGGGCTACACCATGGTGTACGGCATCATTCAGCTGATCAATTTTGCCCACGGCGAAGTACTCATGGTCGGCGCCCTGACCAGTTGGAGTTGTATCGGACTCATGCAAGAGGCGATGCCGGGCGCCCCGGGCTGGCTCATCCTGCTGCTGGCCACCCTGATTGCCTGCGTGGTGGCCGCTGCCCTCAATTTCGTGATCGAGAAGGTGGCCTACAAGCCATTGCGCAACAGCCCGCGCCTGGCGCCGCTGATCACGGCCATCGGCATGTCGATCCTGCTGCAGACACTGGCCATGATCATCTGGAAGCCCAACTACAAGCCCTATCCCACCTTGCTGCCAGCCACCCCATTCCAGGTGGGCGGGGCGGTCATCACCTCCACCCAGATTCTGATTCTGGGCGTGACCGCGGTGGCGCTGGCCGCCTTGATGTACTTGGTCAACTACACCAAGCTCGGTCGCGCCATGCGCGCCACGGCAGAAAACCCCCGCGTCGCCTCGCTGATGGGGGTGAAGCCCGACATGGTGATCTCCGCCACCTTCATCATCGGCGCCATTTTGGCGGCCATCGCCGGCATCATGTATGCGTCCAACTACGGCACGGCGCAGCACACCATGGGCTTTTTGCCGGGCCTCAAGGCCTTCACGGCTGCCGTGTTTGGCGGCATCGGCAATCTGGCTGGCGCCGTGGTGGGCGGCATCCTGCTGGGC
>DAOPUP010000301.1:0-3581 GCA_035350655.1 Acidovorax sp.
GCGTGCCCATGACCGGCGCCGTGATCGTCACCACCCCGCAGGACATCGCGCTGCTCGACGCCAAGAAGGGCATCAAGATGTTCGAGAAGGTGGGCGTGCCCATCCTGGGCATCGTCGAGAACATGGCCGCCCATGTGTGCAGCAACTGCGGCCATGTGGAGCATATTTTTGGTGCCGATGGCGGCAAGAAGATGGCAGCCGAATACGGCATGGACTACCTGGGCGCGCTGCCGCTCGACATGAGCATCCGCCTGCAGGCCGACAGCGGCAAGCCCACCGTGGTGGCCGACCCCGATGGGGAAGTGGCGCAGATCTACAAGAAGGTGGCGCGCGATGTGGCGGTGAAGATCGCCCGGCAGGCCAAGGACTTCTCGAGCAAGTTCCCCACCATCTCGGTCAGCAAGAACACCTGAGCGGGTGGCTCTAAAGGGGGCGGGGGATGCATGCAAAATCTTCGCAGTACATCGCCAACACGATTGCGGACCCCATGACATCCACTCCCCCGCCAGCCGCCGTGCCCCTGGGTACGCCGGACGACCTGCGTGCGCTGATCCGCAGCAAAAGCCGCCTCAAGGGCCGCCAGCCTGACGACGCCGCCATGGACGAGGTGGCACAGCGGCTGGGCAAGCGCCCGGCCGAAGGGTTCCGGCGCGACCTGCTGATTGAGTACCTGCACCGGTTGAACGACCACTTCGGCGCGCTGCACGAGCGGTATCTGGTGGCGCTGGCCCGGCAGATGAACCTGCCGATGGCCGAGGTGTACGAGGTGGCGAGCTTCTACCACCACTTCGAGATCCTGCGCGGCGATGACGCCCAGGCACCGCGCCTGGTGCTGCGCTTGTGCGACAGCCTCAGCTGCAGCCTGGCCGGGGCCCGCGAGCTGCTGGCCATGCTGCCCGAGCACCTGCGCGCTGCCGGGCAGGGCGATGTGCAGGTGCAGGCCGTGCCCTGCGTGGGCCGCTGCGAACAGGCGCCCGTGGCCGTGGTGCACCAGTGCCCGGTGCCGCGGGCCACGGTCGATGCAGTGCTGGACATCGTCAGTTTCAAGCCAAATCGGTCTGTAGCGCTTCATCCACAAGCACTGGTAGCTATTCATTTTGATGCTTCTGAGCTGGCCGAAAAGGCAGTGCCGGCGCAGCCGGAGGCGATCAGCCCCGCCTACACCGACCTGGTCACCTACCGCGCCCACGGCGGCTACCAGCTGGCCGCCGCGCTGGTCAACGGCGAGATGGATGCCGAGGCGGTGCTTAGCGCCATGGAGGACTCCGGCCTGCGCGGTCTGGGCGGCGCAGGCTTCCCGGCGGGGCGCAAGTGGCGCATTGTTCGTGACCAACCTGCACCGCGCCTGATGGTGGTGAACATCGACGAAGGCGAGCCCGGCACCTTCAAGGACCGCACCTATCTGGAGCGCGACCCGCACCGTTTTCTCGAAGGCGTGCTCATCGCCGCCCAGGTGGTGGGCGCCGAGGCGGTGTATATCTACCTGCGCGATGAGTACCACGGCTGCCGCGCGCTGCTGCAGGCGGCGCTTGATGACCTGCGCGCCGAGCCACCATGCCCCTTGCCCCCCATCGAGTTGCGGCGCGGCGCGGGCGCCTACATCTGCGGCGAAGAGTCGGCCCTGATCGAGAGCATCGAAGGAAAACGCGGCGAGCCGCGCATGCGCCCGCCCTATATTGCACAGGTGGGCCTGTTCGGCCGGCCCACGCTGGAGCACAACTTCGAGACGCTGTACTGGGTGCGTGACATCGTTGAAAAAGGCCCGCAGTGGTTTGCCGGCTTTGGCCGCCATGGGCGCAAGGGGCTGCGGTCTTTCAGCGTGAGCGGGCGCGTGAAGCATCCCGGCGTGAAGCTCGCGCCTGCGGGCATCACGGTGCAGGAACTCATCGACGAATACTGCGGCGGCATGCTCGATGGCCACCAGCTCTATGCCTATCTGCCCGGCGGCGCCTCGGGCGGCATCTTGCCGGCCCGCCTGAACCAGATTCCGCTCGACTTCGACACCCTGCAGCCCTATGGCTGCTTCATCGGCTCGGCCGCCGTCATCGTGCTCAGCCAGCAAGACCGGGCGCGGGATGCGGCGCTGAACGTGATGCGCTTCTTTGAACACGAAAGCTGCGGCCAGTGCACCCCCTGCCGCGTGGGCACGGCCAAGGCGGGGGCGCTGATGGAGGCGCCGCAGTGGGACGCTGACCTGCTCGGCGACCTGGCCCAGGTGATGGGCGATGCGTCCATCTGCGGGCTGGGCCAGGCGGCGCCCAGCCCCATTCGCTGCATCCAGCGGTATTTTGCGCACGAGGTGGCCTGAATGAACAAGCCTGCCCTTGCTGCCGCCGGGCCACCGGTGCCTTTTGAACTCGATGGCCAGGCCGTGGTGGCCCAGGCGGGCGAATCCATCCTGCAGGCTGCGCAGCGCCACGGCGTGGACATCCCCCACCTCTGCTACACCGACGGCCTGCGCCCCGATGGCAACTGCCGCGCCTGCGTGGTCGAGATCGCGGGCGAGCGCACGCTGGCGCCCAGTTGTTGCCGCGCGCCCACGCCGGGCATGCAGGTGCAGGCGGCCAGCCCGCGCGCGCGCAAGAGCCAGCAGATGGTGGTGGAGATGCTGCTGTCCGACATGCCAGACATGGGCTACCGCTGGAACGATGTGAAACCAGATGCTACTGAATTAATAGCTGAAGGTGCAATTGAATCAAGCACGACAGGCCGATTTAATCCAAAAATCACCGAAATGGTAGGCCAGCATGGCGAGTTGAGCGAATGGGCCGACCGCCTGGGCGTGGCCGTGCGCCCGGCGCTCAAGGCCTTGCGCCGCGAGCAGCCCGCCGCCGACCTGAGCCACCCGGCCATGGCGGTCAATCTCGACGCCTGCATCCAGTGCAACCGCTGCGTGCGCGCCTGCCGCGAGGAACAGGTCAACGACGTGATCGGCTATGCGCTGCGCGGGGCAAGCAGCAAAATCGTCTTCGACCTCGACGACCCCCTGGCGACAAGCACCTGCGTAGCCTGTGGCGAATGTGTGCAGGCCTGCCCCACGGGCGCGCTCAGCGCCAAGACGCACATTGGCTCCCAAAAGGTGGACCGCAAGGTCGACTCGGTCTGCCCGTTCTGCGGCGTGGGCTGCCTCATCACCTACAACGTGCGCGATGAAAAGATCATCAGCGTCGAAGGCCGCGACGGCCCGGCCAACCATGGCCGCCTGTGTGTGAAAGGGCGCTTCGGTTTCGACTATGCGCACCACCCCGACCGGTTGACCGTGCCGCTGATCCGCAAGCCTGGTGTGCCCAAGGAGGTGCGACTCTACGGTGCCGACTGGCGTGACACGTTCCGCCAAGCGACCTGGGACGAGGCGCTGGATCTGGCGGCCGGCACCCTCAAGAACCTGCGCGATACCCACGGCCCCAAGGCGCTGGCGGGCTTTGGATCGGCCAAGGGAAGCAATGAAGAGGCCTACCTGTTCCAAAAGCTGGTGCGCACCGGTTTTGGCAGCAACAACGTGGACCACTGCACGCGGCTGTGCCATGCCTCCAGCGTGGCCGCGCTGCTCGAAGGCGTGGGCTCGGGCGCGGTGAGCAACC
>DAOPUP010000302.1:0-3579 GCA_035350655.1 Acidovorax sp.
AGCATGCGCGGGTTTTTGCCCAGCACCTGCGCGGCGGTGTACTCGGTGACGCGCGTGAAGGCGTCGTTCACATATTCGATGCGCGCCTGCAGGTCGGTGATGATGATGGGCAGGGGGTTTTGCGAAACGGCATGCGACAGTTTGCGCATGGCCTCTTCGTTCTGAAGGCGCTGGGTGATGTCGCGCGAGATCACCACGAAGCGATGGCCTGTGTCTTCGCTGTGGTCTGGCGGTGCGGCCTTGGGCGCCACGGACAGCTCAAACCAGCGTTTGCCATCGGGCACCTCCAGCGAAATCACGCGCCCGCGCGAAAAGCCTTGCTGGCGTGCTTCGTCCAGCGCTTCCTGGGTGATGCGGGCCGCTTCAGGGGGCAAGACTTCGTGCAGGGTCTTGCCCAGCAGCCGCTCGGTGGGGGCGGCCAGGCTGCCGGCGTGGCCAGTGCGCGCATCCACGTAGCGCCCCTTGTCGTCGATCTCCAGCAGGGGGTCTGGCAGCGCGTTCAGCGTGGCCTGCAGCTGCATTTGCGATGCGCGCAGCAGGGTGTAGGGTTGAAGCACGGTTTCTACGAACACCGCGCGGTAGACAAAGGCGTAGGCCAGCACCTTGTAAAGGTGGCCCATCACGTTGTAGATGTCGGTGACACCGGTATAGCGTGTGAAGAAAAACTCGCTGAGCGCCATGACGCATGCCGCAGCAAACAGGCCACTGGCGTTGAAGTTGCGCGGCCGGCGCATTTGCGCCAGCAGCAGCGCGGCGGCGGCCAGGTACAGGGCCATCAACGCATATTCGAAACCGATCTTGAAGGTGGTGAGGCCTTCGCCGGGTCGGAAGGTGTCGGGTACGAGCTGTGGCGCAAAAAGAAACAGCCCATGCAGCGCTGCCACCACCAGCAGCACGCCGGCCACCAGCAGCGGGGCGTAGCGCGGTGATGCGCGGACGCCCCAGGACATCCAGGCCACCGCGAGCAAGATCAGCGCGCTCAGGAGCCGTGCTGCGAGCCAGAAATGGATACCTTTTTCGGCTGAACTGGGCGTGACGAAGTCGGGCATGCCGGCGTAAGACAGCATGTGGCTGAAGTCGAGCAGGGCCACGCCCATAAAGCCACAGGCCAGCACGAGCACGTTGCGCGGCAATTGCTCATGCCGGGCGCTCCAGACCACGCCAAAGGTGAGACCTGCCACCACAATCGCCAGCGTCTCCAGCGCCATGTGCAGGGGCAGGTAATGCGCCACCCCTTGTATGCCGGGCAGTGCGGGCAGCGCGCTGACCACGATCAGCAACAACAACAGCGCCGCCACGGCTCGGCTGGCATGGCGGGCTGCAGGCTGGTGGCTGGGGTGTAGCTGCATGGTGGGGTGCTGCCGGTGGTCGGTCATCGCGGCAGGCGGGCGGTGGGCGCTGCGGTGGTGGTTTTCAATTGTAGTGTATGTAATAACATGTAAGTAATTCTCCAAAACCCCTGTGAATTGCCCCTGCATTGGTTGTGGATTATTGGTGTGGCGCGGGTGTCTGTACCAAGGGTCAGTCGACCCGCTCGGGCCAGCCCACACGGCCCTGGCCCTGGTCGTTGACCCGCTGCACAAAGGCACTGGCCTGGGCCGCGGGCAGGCGCAGTTGCAGTGTGACCAGCGAGCCGTGCTGCACGCCGAGCAGCTCGGCGCCCGCAGCCTCGATTTCGCGGCGCAGCAGGCCTTCGAGCGCATAGGGCACCAGGCATTGCAGTGTGGCCATGCGCTGCAGTTGCACCTTGGGTGCGGTGAGCAGGGCCTGGGCCACGCAGTCGGTGTAGGCGCGCACCAGCCCGCCCGCGCCCAGCTTGACGCCACCAAAATAGCGCACCACGGTGGCCAGCACGCCTTCGAGGTCCTGGTGACGCAGCACATCGAGCATGGGGCGCCCGGCCGTGCCGCCAGGCTCACCGTCGTCCACCGCGGCCGATTGCCCGCCCGCCAGCAGCGCCCAGCAGATATGGGCTGCGCCGGGGTGCTGTTTCCAGAGCGCATCCACATGGGCCTGGGCGCTGGCGCGGTCGGCCATGGGTTGCACGCAGCCGATGAAGCGGCTTTTCTTGACAATGATTTCGCTGTGGGCGGGCGCGGCCAGGGTCTGGGGCATGGGGCGCGAGCTTAACCCTTGCAGGGGCATGCGCTCCGCCCAGCGACAAAAAGGACCCGGCGCCGTAAAATCGCCGGTTGCCCACCACGACTGCGCCCGCCATGCCCCATCAGGCCGCATGGACGGCCGCACCTCCCCCCGCATGAACGCCCCCGTCGACGTCTCCTTTTTTGCGCGCGCCGCCAAGCCTTTGACCAGTTACCGTCCGTACTGGGCCAAGCGCTTTGGCAAGGCCCCGTTTTTGCCGATGAGCCGCGCCGAGATGGAGCAGCTGGGCTGGGACAGCTGCGACATCGTGCTGGTGACGGGCGACGCCTATGTGGACCACCCGAGCTTTGGCATGGCCGTGATCGGCCGCACGCTCGAAGCCCAGGGCTTTCGCGTGGGCATCATCGCCCAGCCCGACTGGCAGAGCGCCGAGCCCTTCAAGGCGCTGGGCAAGCCCAACCTGTTCTGGGGCGTGACGGCGGGCAACATGGATTCGATGATCAACCGCTACACGGCCGACCGCAAGATCCGCAGCGACGACGCCTACACCCCGGGCGATGTGGCCGGCAAGCGCCCCGACCGTGCCGCCATCGTCTATAGCCAGCGCTGCCGCGAGGCCTTCAAGGAGGTGCCCATCGTGCTGGGCGGCATCGAAGGCAGCCTGCGCCGCATTGCGCACTACGACTACTGGAGCGACAAGGTGCGCCGCTCCATCGTGGTGGACGCCAAGTGCGATTTGCTGCTCTACGGCAACGCCGAGCGCGCCTTGGTTGAAGTGGCGCACCGCCTTGCGGCGCGCGAACCGGTGGAGCAGATCACCGATGTGCGCGGCACGGCCTTTGTGCGCCGGCCCGACGACGCCAGCGGCCAGGGCTGGTTCGAGATCGCCTCCACCAGCGTAGACGAGCCCGGCCGCGTGGAAGCGCATGTCAACCCCTACATGACGACCAGCGAGCAGGCGGCCTCGCAAGGCAGCAGCTGCAGCAAAGAAAATGCTCCTGATTCAGTAGCAGATGGTGCAGGCGGTGAAAGCGCTAGCGGCCAAAAATACCCAAAATTTGCCGAGCCCAACCCCGCCATCCAGCCCATGCTGTTCGTGGCCAACCCGGCGCTCAAGGCCAAGCTCAAGGTGCCGCCGCGCGACCGCAGCGTGATCCGCCTGCCCAGCTACGAGCAGGTGAAAAGCGACCCCGTGCTGTATGCCCATGCCAACCGCGTGCTGCACCTGGAAACCAACCCCGGCAATGCCCGCGCGCTGGTGCAGGCGCATGGTGAGGGGGTGACGGCGCGTGATGTGTGGATCAACCCGCCGCCCATCCCGCTCACCACGGCCGAGATGGACTATGTGTTCGATCTGCCCTACGCCCGCAGCCCACACCCCAGTTACGCCGACGAGAACGGCAGCCACGATGGTGTGACCAAGATCCCCGCCTGGGAGATGATCCGCTTCTCGATCAACATCATGCGCGGCTGCTT
>DAOPUP010000303.1:0-3574 GCA_035350655.1 Acidovorax sp.
CTGCTGGCCGCCGCCTTGCAGCACGCGCTGGCCAATGCCTGGCCCGAGCTGCAGATCGCCGCCACCGTGGGCGATGGCCTCTCGGCCGTGCGGCAGACGCTGGCGCTGCAGCCCGAGCTGCTCTTCTTCGACATCCGCATGCCCGGCCAAAGCGGGCTGGACGCCGCTGCCGAGCTGGCCGACGCCTGGCCTGCCGACCGACCCTTTCCGGCGCTGGTCTTCGTCACCGCCTACGACCACTACGCGGTGCAGGCCTTTGAGGCCCAGGCGGTGGACTACCTGCTCAAGCCGGTGCAGCCCGCCCGCCTGAAAAAAACAGTACGAAAACTGCAGCAAGCCCTTATCCAAAAAGCTCCAGCAGCTATTGTTTTAGAAGAAACCCTGACCCAGTTGCGCCACCTGCTGGCCACGCCCGGCGTGGCCGCGCCCGCCCCGGCTACGGCATTGGCACCGCCGCGCGCGCCCCTCACCCTCATCCAGGCCAGCAGCGGCCACCAGATCCACCTGGTGCCCGTGGCCGACGTGCTGTATTTCGAGGCCGCCGACAAATATGTGCGCGTGCTCACGGCCGGGCAGGAGTTTCTGATCCGCACGCCCCTCAAGGAGCTGACCGAACAGCTCGACGCCCATGTGTTCTGGCAGGTGCACCGCAGCACCTTGGTGCGCGCCAGCGCAATTGCCCGCGTCACGCGCGACGATGCAGGAAGGCTGCACCTGGCCCTGCATGGGCGCCCCGAGCAACTGGCCGTGAGTCGGCTTTACGCCCACCAGTTCAAAGCCATGTAAAGCACCCGTGGTGCGCGGCAGGTTCCTGCGCAGTACCGATTGACACTGCAGGCCAATGCCGTTAGCGTGGACTCGGCATTGCGCCACCGAGGGGATGGATATGAACCAGATCTCAGGCTCGATTCTGATCGGCGTGCTCATGATGGGCTCGCCTGCCTTTGCCAGCTCCAAGCTGGTCAAGGAAAAGCAGTGCATGCAATGCCATGCGGTCAGCAAAGACACCATTGGCCCGTCGTTCAAGAATATCGCCAAGCGCTGGAAGGGCAAGGAGGATGCGGAAAAAACGCTGATCGCCACCATCCAGAAAGGCACGGCCGATGGTGGCGGCCAGCATTGGGACATGAAAGCCAAGATGCCGGACGCATCGGAACGCCCCCTGGTCAGCGACGCCGAGGCCCAAAAGATCTACCAGTGGATCATGCGCCGGTAATCCACTCCAGGAGGGGTGGACAGCCGGAACGGGCCAAGATGCGTTTTCGCAGCACAGGGCCCGATGGCATCCCCAACAGGCGCCCAGTGAATGGGCCCCAAAACGCCTCTGCCGACACCGCTTCAGCCCCGCGGCTGCGGCCCTGGCCTTTCGTGCTGCCAGCTCCCCGCCACATTCTTGAGCAGTGTGTTCACCGCCGCCAGCCTGCGGCTGCGCACATCGATCAGGCTGCGCTGCGCTGACAGCATGGAGGCCTGTGCGGTGATGACATTGAGATAGCCCACGGTGCCCGCACGGTACTGGTTGCCCACCACATCCAGTGCACGCCGGGCAGCGGCCACCGCTTCGGTTTGCCACTGCTGCTCTTGCGCCAGGGCGGCAGCAGCAGCGAGGTTGTCCTCCACCTCCTGCAGCGCCGTCAGCACGGTCTGGCGGTAGCTGGCCACAGCCTGGCCGTGCGCGGCGCGGGCCGTTTCGACGGCGGCGCTGCGCGCTCCACCATCCAAAAGGGACACCGCCAGAGCCGGGCCCAGCGACCAGAACAGCTGGGGGGCGTTCAGCAAACCTGACAGCTGCGCTCCCCGATAACCCGCTGCGCCCGACAGCGTAACCGCCGGAAAAAACGCCGCCTGCGCCACGCCGATCTGCGCGTTGGCCGCCGCCACGCGTCGCTCGGCAGCGGCGATGTCGGGGCGGCGCTCGAGCAGTTGCGATGGCAGCTGCGCGGGCACCGCCGGTGGCTGGGGCAGCTCGGCCGTGGCGGGCAAGCTGAAGGCGGCGGGCACCTGCCCCACCAGCGCCGCCAGGGCATGCTCGAGCTGGGCACGGCTGGTTTCGGATTCGAGCCACTGCACCTGGGTGGACTTGTATTGCGCCTCGGCCTGGGCCGCATCGGCGGCAGAGGCCACGCCGGCCTTCTGGCGGTTGCGGGTCAGCTCCCAGCTGCGCTCGTATGCGGCCAGGGTGTCGCCCAGCAAGCGGGCCTGCGACTCGGCGGCACGCAGCGCGAAATAGGTTTGCGCCACGGTGGCCTGCACCGACAGGCGCATGGCCGCCAGGTCAGCGGCGCTGGCCTGGGCGCTGGCGCGCGCCGCAGCCACAGCGCCGCCCACGCGGCCCCACAGGTCCAGCTCCCAGCTGGCATTGAGCCCCAGGGCATGGCTGGTGCTGATGCGGGCCGTGCTGCTGCCATCGGCCAAGCTGCTGCCGCTGCGGGTGCGCCCACTGCTGGCACTGGCCCCCACGGAGGGCAACTGCCCGGCGCTGCTGCCCGCCACCGCCGCCTGGGCCGCGCGCAGGCGTGCGACCGAAAGCGCGATGTTCTGGTTGTCGATGGCGGCCTGTTGCTGCAAGTGGTTCAGGGTGGCATCGCCATACAGCGTCCACCAGGCCTCGGACGCCGCCCCGCCGGGCTGCGCGGGCCGCCACACGCCGCTGGCGGTGGCCGCAGCAGCCTCTTTGTAGGCGGCGGGCGTGGGGACCTCGGGGCGCTCATGGACGGCCTGCGTGCCGCAAGCCGCCAGCAACGCCACCGCGGCGAGCACCGTGGTGGCACAGGCGAGACGGGGCAAGGGAGATAAGAGCATCAATCGTTTCCTTGAAGTGCCGGCGCCGCAGGCGTGCGATCCGCCACCGGCCGCCGCAGGCGGCCCATGGCACGCACAGCACAGCCGCGCAGCCGGTCCAGCGCCACATACACCACGGGCGTGGTGTACAGCGTGAGCAGCTGGCTCAGCACCAGCCCACCCACCACGGCAATGCCCAGGGGCTGGCGCAGCTCGGCGCCATCGGCCCGGTTCAGCGCCAGCGGCAGCGCGCCAAAGATGGCGGCCAGCGTGGTCATGAGGATGGGGCGCAGGCGCAGGCTGCAGGCGCGGTAGATGGACTGCGCGGCCGTGATGTGGCCAGCGCGCTGCCGCACCAGGGCGAAGTCGATCATCATGATGGCGTTTTTCTTGACGATGCCGATCAGCAAAATAACGCCGATGAGCGCGATCAACGAGAACTCGGTCTTGAACAGCATCAGCGCCAGCAGCGCTCCCACCCCGGCAGATGGCAGGGTGGAGAGGATGGTGAGCGGGTGCAGCAGGTTTTCATACAGGATGCCCAGCACGAGGTAGATGGTGATGATGGCGGCCAGGATCAGCAGCGGCTGGCCCGCCAGCGCGTCCTGAAACGCCCCCGCCGTGCCGCCAAACGTGCCGCGAATTCCCACGGGCACGCCCAGCTCGGCCACCGCGTTGTGCACGGCATCGGTGGCCTGCGACAGCGACACGCCCGGCGCCAGGCTGAAGCTCACGGTGCTGGCCGGCGTGCCGCGCTCGTGGCTGACCGACAGCGGCGTGTTGGTGGTGGTGA
>DAOPUP010000304.1:0-3566 GCA_035350655.1 Acidovorax sp.
ACTACCTGAACATGATGAGCGACGTGATGCAGCGCACGGCCGGCCTGCGCCGCCCTGGCGCCGCCGCGCTCGACCTGGCCTACGTTGCCGCGGGCTTCACCGATGGTTTCTTTGAAACCGGCCTGTCGATCTGGGACGTGGCGGCGGGCTCGCTGCTGGTCACCGAAGCCGGTGGCCTGGTGGGCAATTTCACGGGCGAGTCCGACTTCCTGGAACAGCGCGAATGCATGGCCGGCAGTCCGCGCATCTACGGCCAGCTGGTGCCCCTGCTGGGCAAATACAGCAAGTTCGCCAGCGCGGGCGACAAGGCCGCCGTGCGCCAGGCCGCCGCGGACGACAGCGCTGCGCCAGCAGCCCCCGCCGCCGACGAAACGCCCGACAGCCCCAGCGCTGCCAGCGACGACGCGCCCTTCTGATCTGGTGAACGCCTGCCCCCCAGGTTGCGGGGGTGCGGGCCGTTCCTCGCGGTGGGCTCGATGCATGGCAATCGAAAAACAGCCCTGAGCCCCTTGCCCTTTTCCCGAACCCAACCAAGCACATGCAGGGAAACACGCCACACCATCCACCGCTTGCGGATGCCTCGATAGCGGCGCACACACCCATGATGCAGCAGTACCTGGCTCTCAAGGCCGGGCACCCCGAAACGCTGCTGTTCTACCGCATGGGCGATTTCTACGAGCTGTTCTGGCAAGACGCCGAGAAGGCCGCGCGCCTGCTCGACATCACGCTCACCCAGCGCGGCCAGTCGGGCGGCCAGCCGGTGGTGATGGCCGGTGTGCCGTTCCATGCGCTCGAGAACTACCTGGCCCGGCTGATCAAGATGGGCGAATCGGTGGCCATCGCCGAGCAGGTGGGCGAGGTGGGCGCGGCCAAGGGCCCGGTGGAGCGCAAGGTGGTGCGCGTGGTCACGCCCGGCACGCTGACCGATACCGAGCTGCTGTCCGACAAGTCCGAATCGCTGCTGCTGGCCGTGCACCAGGCGCCGCGCGCGCGCTGTGGCCTGGCATGGCTCAGCGTGACGCAGGGCCGCGTGTACCTCACCGAATGCGCGCACGATGAACTGGGCACCTGGCTCGCGCGCATCGCGCCCAGCGAGCTGATCTACAGCGCGGGCGTGACCGACCGCTTCGAGCAGCAGTTGCAGCTGCTGCGCCAGGGCGGCGCCTTCACCTGCCCCATGGGCCCCCGGCCCGACTGGCAGTTTGATGGCGCTTTGGGCGCGCGCAAACTGCTCGAACACCTGGGCGCGGCCAGCCTGCAGGCCTGGGGCGCGCAGGACCTGGGCGAGGCCCATGCCGCCGCCGCCGCGCTGCTGCAATATGCCGAACACACCCAGGGCCGCCAGCTCAGCCATGTGCACAGCGTGCGCGTGCAGCGCGGCGATGATCTGATCGACCTGCCCGCCAGCACACGCCGCAACCTCGAACTCGTCAAGACCCTGCGCGGCGACGATGCGCCCACCCTGTTTTCGCTGCTCGATACCTGCATGACCGGCATGGGCAGCCGCCTGCTCAAAACCTGGCTGCTGGAGCCGCAGCGCGACCGCCAGGCTGCACGCCAGCGCCTGGCTGCCACCGGGGCACTGCGCGGCACCGGCGGCGCGGGCGGCGGCAGCGGCCCCTGGGCGGCGCTGCGTGGCGAGCTCAAGGGCGTGAGCGATGTGGAACGCATCACCGCCCGCACCGCGCTGCGCCAGGTGCGCCCGCGCGAACTCGTGGCCCTGGGCAGAACGCTACAAAAAGCAGAGCTACTAGCCCAAACAATACAAGCACCAGAGCCCTATCTGGCCCAAATTTTCAGCCAGCTGCAACCACCGCCAGGTTGCGCCCCCCTGCTGCAGGCCGCCATCGCCGAGGAGCCCGCCGCGCTGGTGCGCGACGGCGGCGTGATCGCCAGCGGCTTCGATGCTGAACTCGACGAGCTGCGCGCCATCCAGACCAACTGCGACGCCTTTTTGCTCGACCTGGAAACCCGCGAAAAGGCGCGCACCGGCATCCCCAACCTGCGCGTGCAGTTCAACAAGGTGCATGGCTTTTACATCGAGGTCACCGGCAGCCACCTCGACAAGGTGCCCGAGGATTACCGCCGCCGCCAGACGCTCAAGAACGCCGAGCGCTTCATCACGCCCGAACTCAAGGCGTTCGAGGACAAGGCCCTGTCGGCCAACGAGCGCGCCCTGGCGCGCGAGAAATGGCTGTACGAGCAGGTGCTCGACCAGCTCCAGCCCCATGTGCCGCAACTCACGCGCCTGGGCGAGGCCCTGGCCACGCTCGATGTGCTGTGCACGCTGGCCGAGCGCTCGCTCACACTGAACTGGTGCGCGCCCCAGTTCGTGCCCGAGCCCTGCATCGAGATCGAGGCCGGCCGCCACCCCGTGGTCGAAGCGCGCCTGCATGAGACTTCGAGTGGCGCCTTCATCGCCAACCACACGCGCCTGAACGCCAACACGCGCATGCAGGTCATCACCGGCCCCAACATGGGCGGCAAATCGACCTACATGCGCCAGGTGGCGCTCATCGTGCTGCTGGCCAGCATGGGCAGCCATGTGCCGGCCGCCAGCTGCCGCCTGGGGCCCATCGACGCCATCCACACCCGCATCGGCGCGGCCGACGACCTGGCCAACGCGCAATCGACCTTCATGCTGGAGATGGTGGAGGCCGCGCAAATATTGCACGCCGCCACGCCCCACAGCCTGGTGCTGATGGACGAGATCGGCCGCGGCACCAGCACCTTTGATGGCCTGGCCCTGGCCAGCGGCATTGCCACGCACCTGCACGACAAGACCCGCGCCTTCACGCTGTTTGCCACGCATTATTTCGAGCTGACCGAGCTGCCCGCCAAGGCCCGCCACGCCATCAACATGCATGTGGCCGCCGCCGAGTCGGGCACCGACATCGTGTTTCTGCACGAAATCCAGCCGGGCCCGGCCAGCCGCAGCTACGGCATCCAGGTGGCCAAACTGGCCGGCATGCCCACCCCGGTGCTGCACCATGCGCGCCATGCGCTGGCGGCGCTCGAAGAACGCGCCGGTGAAGATGAGTTGCAGGTGGACCTGTTCGCCACGCCCGAAGTGGCCGAAAGCGCGGGCGCCAGCCCGGTGGAAGCCGCGCTGGCCACCATCCACCCCGACGCACTGAGCCCGCGAGAGGCGCTCGATGCGCTGTACCAGCTCAAGAGGCTGGCGGGGCAATGAGGCGCAGTGCGCGCCCCGCAGAGGGGCCTGGAAAGTTTGATCAAAAATGGCCTCTAGTGCTTACAGAATAAGCACTATTAGCTATATTTTTAATAGTATTCATCCGCAATCCGCCTGTAGGCGGTGGGTGTGGCACCTGCGTGCTGCAGCACCGCACTACACTCTGTGCCTTTCTTCTTTCTCGCATTCCCCATGACGTATTGCGTGGCCATCAAACTCAATGCCGGGCTGGTATTCCTGTCCGATTCACGCACCAATGCCGGGCTGGACCAGATCAGCTCGTTTCGCAAGATGATGGTCTACGAAAAGGCGGGCGATCGCTTCATGGTGCTGCTGTCGGCGGGCAACCTGAGCATTTCGCAGTCGGTGCGCG
>DAOPUP010000305.1:0-3540 GCA_035350655.1 Acidovorax sp.
ACAAGGACGCTGAGGCACCGATCTTCAGCGTGGCCGACTATGGGCTGGAGGCGGATCTGTTCACGGCCGTGCCGGAACTGGTCAAGGCGCTCTGACCGAGGTTGCTGCATCGCTGCTTGCAGCCCAAAGGCATCGCTAGCGATGCCTTTTTTTTGACGAAATGTCGTTTTCCCGGAGACCCCCATGAGTTACACCGCACCCGTCAAGGACATGTTGTTCGCCATCGAGCACCTGGCTCGCATCGAACAAATTGCCCAAATTCCCGGCTTTGAAGATGCAGGGCTGGACACGGCAGCCGCCGTTCTGGAAGAGTGCGCCAAGTTCAATGAAGGGGTGCTTTCGCCGCTGAACTGGGAAGGCGACACAAATCCTTCGAGCTTTCAGTCCGGCGTGGTCACCACCACGCCCGGCTTCAAGGAGGCCTTTCGCCAGTACGCCGACGGCGGCTGGCAAGGCCTGCAGCACCCGGTCGATTTTGGTGGCCAGGGCCTGCCCAAGACCATCGGTGCCGCCTGCATCGAGATGACCAACAGCGCCAACATGAGCTTTGCGCTGTGCCCGCTGCTGACCGACGGCGCCATCGAGGCGCTGCTCACGGCGGGCAGCGATGAACTCAAGGCCACCTATCTGGAAAAACTGGTGACCGGTGAGTGGACCGGCACCATGAACCTGACCGAACCCCAGGCGGGTTCGGACCTGGCCCTGGTGCGCACGCGTGCCGAACCCCAGCCGGATGGCACCTACAAAATCTTCGGCACCAAGATCTTCATCACCTATGGTGAGCACGACATGGCCGAGAACATCATCCATCTGGTTCTGGCCCGCGTGCAGGGTGCGCCCGAGGGCGTCAAGGGCATCAGCCTGTTTGTGGTGCCCAAGTTCCTCGTGAACCAGGACGGCAGTCTGGGAGCGCGCAACGACGCGCACTGCGTGAGCATTGAGCACAAGCTGGGCATCAAGGCATCGCCCACGGCAGTGCTGCAGTTTGGCGACCATGGCGGTGCGGTGGGGTATCTCGTGGGCCAGGAAAACCGGGGCCTCGAATACATGTTCATCATGATGAACGCGGCCCGCTATGCCGTGGGCATGCAGGGCATCGCGATCTCCGAGCGCGCTTATCAAAAGGCCGTGCAGTACGCGAAAGACCGCGTGCAGAGCCGCCCCGTGGACGGCAGCATCAACGCCAGCGCCGCCATCATCCACCACCCCGATGTGAAGCGCATGCTCATGACCATGCGCGCTACCGTCGAAGGCTGCCGTGCCATGGCCACTGTGGCCGCTGCCGCGTTTGACGCCGCCCACCACCACCCCGATGCCGAAACGCGCCAACAGAACCAGGCGTTCTACGAATTCATGGTGCCGCTGGTCAAGGGCTACAGTACCGAAACCAGCCTGGAAGTCACCAGCCTCGGCGTGCAGGTGCACGGCGGCATGGGCTTCATTGAAGAAACCGGCGCAGCTCAGTACTACCGCGACGCCAAGATCCTGACCATCTACGAAGGCACCACGGCCATCCAGGCCAACGACCTCGTGGGCCGCAAGACGGCGCGCGATGGTGGCCAAACCGCCAGGGGCATTGCTGCGCAAATCGAAAAGACCGAGGGTGAGCTGCTGGCCAGCGGCACCCCCGCTGCGCAGGCCGTGGCCAAGCGCCTGACGGCCGCGCGCAAGGCGCTGCTCGATGTGATCGACTTCGTGGCCGGTGGCACCAAGGCCCAGCCCAACGCCGTGTTTGCGGGCAGCGTGCCCTACCTGATGCTGGCGGGCAATGTGGTGGCGGGCTGGCAGCTGGCACGCAGCCTGCTGGTGGCGCAGGACCTGTTGCACAAGGGGCAGGACGAAGCCTTCATGCGCGCCAAAATCACCACGGCACAGTTCTATGCCGATCACATTCTGGTGAAGGCCCCGGGCCTGCGCGACAGCATTGTTGAAGGCGCCGCCAGCGTGACCGCATTGGCGCTCGAAGCGTTCTGAACGGCTGGATGCGGGTTGGCATTCAGCCGCCGGGCGAGGCGAACCAACGCTGCGCTCACGCAGGAAGGTGAATCCGCACAGGCCCTGCGCGCAGACGGACCCATCGCGGGGCGGGTGCCTGATATAAAAATGATAGCTTGGTGCGTTTGATTTTTCAGCACCATCGGCCTGTTTGACCCCTATTCTTGTTCAGGAAGATGTCGCCATGTCCAAACTGCCTCCCGTGTTGCAGAACCTCTCGTTGCCGGTCATCGGCTCGCCGCTGTTCATCATCAGCAACCCCCAGCTCGTGATTGCGCAGTGCAAGGCCGGTGTGGTGGGCTCGATGCCTGCGCTCAATGCCCGCCCCGCCGAACTGCTGGACGAATGGCTGGCCGAGATCACCGAGACACTGGCCGCCTACAACCAGGCCCATCCCGACAAGCCCGCAGCACCTTTTGCCATCAACCAGATCGTGCACAAGAGCAACGATCGGCTGGAGCACGACATGCAGGTTTGCGCCAAGTACAAGGTGCCGATCGTTATCACGTCCTTGGGGGCGCGCGAGGACGTGAACCAGGCCGTGCATGCCTGGGGCGGCATCGTGCTGCACGATGTGATCAACAACAAGTTCGCGCACAAGGCCATTGAAAAGGGCGCCGATGGCCTGATTGCAGTGGCTGCGGGCGCGGGTGGCCATGCGGGTGTGAAGAGTCCGTTTGCGCTGATCCAGGAGATTCGCCAGTGGTTTGACGGCCCTGTGGCCTTGAGCGGCGCCATTGCCAGTGGCGATGCCGTGCTGGCCGCGCAGGCCATGGGTGCAGACTTTGGTTACATCGGCTCGGCCTTCATTGCCACCGAAGAGGCGCGGGCCTCGGACGCTTACAAGCAAGCCATCGTGGACGGCAATTCCGATGACATCGTCTACAGCAACCTTTTTACCGGCGTGCATGGCAACTACCTGGCCCCATCGATCCGCGCTGCGGGCATGGACCCGGAGAACCTCCCCCAGTCCGATCCGAGCAAGATGAACTTCGGTGGCGATGCCAAAAAGGCCTGGAAGGACATCTGGGGCTGTGGGCAGGGCATTGGCGCGATTGAGGCGGTGACCAGCACGGCGCAGCTGGTGGCCCGGTTGCGCGGCGAGTACGAGGCGGCGCGGGCGCGGCTGAAGCTATAGCCGGTGGGGCTGGAGGGGCGTGGCGCCGGGCGGCTGGCCGTGCCATGGCGTCAGGCCCCTCGATCTTCTCCCGCATCGGGGCATGCCGGCGAGGCACCCGCCGTGCGTGCTTCAGCAAAAAGGCGATGCCCGGCGACAATAGAGGGGTTTGTGGCACCCCTGCTGGGGCGGGAGTCCTGCCACCCATTCATTTTTTCGCATGACATCTCCTCACTCCCGCACGCCGCTGATCGACATGGTCAAGGGCCTTGCCTGCGCCACCATCGTGTGGCATCACCTGGCCTTTTATGGGCCCATGTCCGACATCGCCCAGCCGCTCGCGCCGGGGTTGATGGCCTGGTTGTATGACTATGGGCGCATGGCCGTGCAGGTGTTTCTGGTGCTGGGCGGCTATCTGGCGGCGGCCA
>DAOPUP010000306.1:0-3528 GCA_035350655.1 Acidovorax sp.
AGATGCGCAAACAGGCTGGCCTCCTGGAACACATAGCCAATGGGGCGCTGGTGTGTCGGCACCCAGCGGCCAGTGTCTTGCCACGCCTCACCATCGACCACCAGGCGCCCTTGTGGTGCGCGCTCCAGTCCGGCAATACAGCGCAGCAAGGTGGTCTTGCCCGAGCCGGAATGGCCGAACAGCGCGGTCACACCCCGCGCCGGCAGGTTCAGATCCACATCGAGGGAAAAGCCCGGCCAGTCGAGCTGAAAGCGCGCTTCGATACCGCCCACCTCAGCCGCCTTTCCGAGCTTGAGGGCGCCAGGCATACAGGGCGAGCAGCACGACGAATGAGAACACCAGCATCACCGCCGACAGCCGGTGTGCCTGCATATATTCCAGCGCCTCCACATGGTCGTAGATTTGCACCGAGGCCACGCGGGTGATGCCGGGCAGGTTGCCGCCCATCATCAGCACCACGCCGAACTCGCCCACGGTGTGGGCAAAAGTCAGGATGGCGGCGGTCAGAAACCCCGGTGCGGCCAGCGGCACCGCCACCGTGAAAAAGGCATCGAGTGGCGAGGCGCGCAGCGTGGCAGCCACTTCCAGCGGCCGGTCGCCCACCGCCTCGAAAGCCGTTTGCAGCGGCTGCACCATGAAGGGCAAGGAATAGAACACCGACGCAATAACCAGACCACCGAAGGTGAAAGGCAACAGCCCCAGGTTCAATGCCTGGGTGAGTTGCCCCACCGGGCCGCTCGGCCCCATCGCCAGCAACAAGTAAAAACCCAGCACCGAAGGCGGCAAGACCAGGGGCAAGGCCACCACCGCGCCAATCGGCCCCTTCCAGCGAGAGGGGGTGCGCGCCAGCCACCAGGCAATGGGTGTTCCCACCACCAGCAGGATCAACGTCACCAGGCCCGCCAGGCGCACGGTCAGCCAGATGGCCTGCAGGTCACTGTCCGTCAGCATGGCGTTGTCTCCTCTGCCGCGCCGGCGACAAACCCTGGGCCATTGCCATTGTCTGCACGCCAGCGCCCTATTTGCCGACAGCTTCGCCGGGCAGGACAAAGCCATACCGCGTCATCACGGCGCGGGCAGCCGGGCTGCCCATGTAGTCGGCAAACCGCTGGGCGAGTGCATTGCCCTGTGCACGCCGGGTGATGACGAACCCCTGCTCCAGCGGCTGATGCAGGTGGTCTGGAATCAGCCAGTAACCGCCCTTGCTGGCCAGCTCGGGGCTGAGCGCCAGGGCCAGCGCGATGATGCCCACCTGGGCATTGCCGGTCTGCACGAACTGCGCGGCATGGGCGATGTTCTCGCCATAGACCAGCTTGGGTTCGACCTTCTCCCACAGGCCCGAGGCCCGCAATGCTTCTTCGGCGCGCTTGCCGTAAGGCGCGTGTTTGGGGTTGGCGATGGCGACGCGGGCGATTGTGGCGTCGGTGAGGCCGGCCAGCGTCATCTGGCGGGCGTCCATGGTGGCGCTCCACAGCACGATGCGGCCGACGGCATAGGGCTTGACCTCGGAGGCGGCAAAACCGGCCTTGGCCAGCGCGCGCGCAAACGCAATGTCGGCCGAAAAATACAGGTCGTAGGGTGCGCCCTGCTGGATCTGGGTGTGGAACTTGCCCGACGAGCCGTAGACAACATCCACCTGGTCGGCGCCGTGGGCCTGCCGGAAGCGGGCGACGATCTCGTCCATGGCGAACTTCAGATCGGCCGCGGCCGCTACGGTGATCTTCCCGGCATGGGCCGACGCGGCAACCAGCAAGGCGCCGGTGAGCAGCAGGGGGCGAAAGAAAGGCATGGCGACAAGCATACGGCACGCAACCAGACCTGGCCGTCACCCCATGAAAAAACAGGCCGGGTCATATCGACCTGGCCCGTTCCTTGAAAAAATGACTGGAAGTGCTTATTCAATAAGCAGGCATAGCTATTAAATAAATAGCAATCAACGGTGACTCAGGCGCCGCACGGCCCAGTCGCCCAGGCTCTGGATGGCCTGCACAAAGAAGATCAGCACCACCACCACGGCCAGCATGATGTCGGGCAAAAAGCGCTGGTAGCCATAACGAATACCCAGGTCGCCCAGGCCACCGCCGCCGATGGCGCCGGCCATGGCCGAATAGCCGGTCAGGCTCACGAAGCTGATGGTCAGGCCGGCGACGATGCCGGGCAACGCCTCGGGCAGCAACACCTTCCAGACGATCTGGCTGGTGGTCGCGCCCATCGACTGGGCGGCCTCGACCAGGCCGTTGTCCACTTCGCGCAGCGCGGTTTCCACCAGCCGCGCAATGAAGGGCGCGGCCGCCAGCGTGAGCGGCACCACCGCGGCGGCCGTGCCAATGGACGAGCCAGTGATCAGCCGCGTGAACGGAATGATGGCCACCAGCAAGATGATGAAGGGCGTAGAGCGCACGGCGTTCACGATCCAGCCCACGGTCTTGTTGAGCGGGCTGTTTTCCAGCACGCCGCCCTGGTCGGTAAGGCGCAGGAACACGCCGAGCGGAATACCGATCAGGCCGCCCACCACGCCCGAGATGCCCACCATCACGATGGTTTCCCACAACGAAGTGGCAAACAGCTCCAGCATCATTTCTGAAAAATTCTCGAACATCGCTCAGCCTTCCGTCGTCACTTCTTGCACCACTACGCCTTCAGCGCGCAATTGCGCAATGGCGGCTTGCAGCCGGGCGCCCTCGCCGCTGGCATACACGGCCAGCGAGCCGAAGGTCTGGTCCTGGATCTCGTCGATCTGGCCGTGCAGGATGGACAAATCCAGCCCATGCTCACGAATCAGGCGCGACAAAATGGGCTGGTAGGCCCGCTCGCCCGAGTACGACAGGCGCAGCAACTGCCCCACGCCGCCCTGCAGCTGGCCCGATAGGTGGCGCACATGGTCGAGCACGCTGGCGGGCAACTCCTGCGGCACGATCTCGTCAATCAGGCTCTTGGTGATGGCCTGTTGCGGGCGCGTGAACACATCGATCACCGGGCCCTGCTCCACGATGCGGCCCGCGTCGATCACCGCCACGCGGTCGGCCACCTGCTTGATGACCTGCATCTGGTGCGTGATCAGCACCACCGTCAGGCCCAGCTCCTTGTTCACCTGGCGCAGCAGCGCCAGGATGGAGCGCGTGGTTTCTGGGTCGAGCGCAGACGTGGCCTCGTCGCTCAGCAGCACCTTGGGCCGGCTGGCCAGCGCGCGCGCAATGCCCACGCGCTGCTTTTGCCCGCCCGAAATCTGCGCGGGGTAGCGGTCGGCCAGCGCCGACAGCCCCACCAGCTCCAGCAGCGGATTCACGCGCGCGCGGATGGCGGCCTGGTCCATGCCCGCCAATTCCAGCGGCAGCGCGGCGTTGTCAAACACCGTGCGAGAAGACAGCAGGTTGAAGTGCTGGAACACCATGCCAATGTCGCGGCGCGCCGCACGCAGCGCGGCGTCATCGAGCTGGGTGAGGTCGCGGCCCGCCACGATGACCTCGCCCCGCGTGGGCCGGTTGAGCAGGTTGATCACCCGCACCAGCGAGCTCTTGCCCGCACCGC
>DAOPUP010000307.1:0-3526 GCA_035350655.1 Acidovorax sp.
GGTCGACAAAGTGGCGCAGGCCCCGGTCTTCAAAGAAGGCAATGCCCCACCCATCCGCGTGGTCTGCAGTGTTGCCGCCACGCTGGGCAAACCCCCGAAAGCTGAAGGTAATGTCCGTAGGGGTATTGCTGTTCATTCCAAGCAGCTGGCACATAAGGAAATCCGGTGGTGTGAAGCAGTCAGGTCAGGAGCGCTGCTCCGCAGCCGCTTGCCCTGGCGCCGCGCGCAATTGCCACGCCGCAATCAGTGCGAGCAGGCAGAGTCCTGCCAGCATGAGAAAGGTCTCGCCAAACGCTGCAATGCGTGCGGGGCTGGTAGTGGCCGCCGCCAACGAGTCCCCGTGGGCAGCCAGGCGCCACTCGAGCACGATGCCGCACAGACTGACCCCTGCAGCGCCTCCCAGCATGCGCACGAAACCGATGACGCTGGATCCCTGTGAGATGAGCTCCTTGTCCAGCGGCCGCATGGCGCCCAGGTTGAGCGAGGGCAGAATGAAGCCCAACCCGATCCGGCCCAGCACGGCAAACAGCACCAGCGTCCACAGGGCAGACTGCAGCCCCACCAGCATCATCAGTGCAAAAGAGATGCCCAGCAGCGCCAGGCCGGTGCCGACCAGCCAGTGGTTGGGGGCCCTGTCGGCCAGCCGGCCGACCAAAGGAATGGTCATTGCCAGCACGATGCCGGATGGCAGCATGATGGCGCCCACATGCGACGCGGAAAGCTGCAAGCCCAGTTGCATGAAGACCGGAAACAGATAGGTGGAGCCGAACAGCGCGGTGCCGTAGATGAACGCCACCACACTGCCCATGGCGAACTGGCGGTATCCAAAGACGCGCAGGTCCATGAGGGGCTTTTGGCCGCGTCGCGCCGTGCGGCGTTGCCACCAAAGAAAAAGCACCAAGGACAGCATGGCACCACCCAATAGGAGGCTGGCCTGGCTGTAAGGCCCGCTGTGCAGCGCCACCAGGCCGTTGAGCAGGCACAGCGTGCCCACCGTGCCCAGCACCAGGCCGCGCCAGTCCAGTGGCTCACCGCCGCGGTCCGCGGGCACACCGCCGGGGGCGGTGACGGGTACAAATTTGTAGGCCAGCGCGATGGATGCCAGGCAAAACGGCACGACCATGAAAAAAATGGAGCGCCAGCCAAACCAGTCCACCAGCAGGCCCCCCAGGCTGGGTCCGATGGCGGGCGCCAGCACGACGCCCATGCCGAAGATCCCGCTGGCACGGCCCTGTTCATGGGGTTTGAAGGCATACAGGATGATCACGGCGGGAATGGGCTGTACCACGCCTGCGGCCAGTCCCTCGGCCACGCGGGCCGCGAGTACCAGGCCGAAATGCCCCGCAATCCCGCCGCCGACGCCTCCCGCCAGCAGCAGCAGCATGGCGCCTACGTAGGTGGCCCGGTAGCCATAGCGTGACAGCAGCCAGGGGGTGGTCAGCATCGACACCGTGGTGGCCACCATGAAACCCGAGGTGACCCATTGCGCGCGGTCCTGGCCCAGGGTGAAGTAATGGCTCATGTCCGGAATCGCCACATTGACGATCGTGGACGACATGATGGACGCCATCGTCCCCACCATCACGGAAAGCAGCAGCAGCCAGCGGTAGCGCTCACCGTAGCGCTCGCGCAGCGCGGCGATCGAGCCGTGTGGCTGTGTCATCGCGCGGCGCTCAAGAACGCTCGGTCCAGAGCTTGCCTCCGGTGGCCCAGTTCTCGCGCTTCACATCGGTAATGAGGATGTCCACGGATTCCGGCGAGCCGCCGAGGATCTCGACGGATACGCGCGTGATCTCGGCGACCAGCTGTTTCTTTTGCTCGATGGTGCGGCCTTCCATCATCTCAATGTGGTATGTCGGCATGTTCAATGGCTTTTGCTCTGGAATGCCTGATCATATCGGCGCACTGCCATGCGGCGGAGCGGTCTCTTTGAGGGGGCTGGCCGCGCAAGCCGGGCACAGGCAGGTGAACCCGCGCAAAGCGTCTGGAATCGCTGCCAGGGCGGTGGGCGATACCGGTGCCGTCATGCACCAGCAGGTTTCGGTGGGTTGTCCGCACACCATGGCGCACTGGTTGTCTTGTCCGCACAAGGGGCAGCGGCGGGTCTCGGGCGCAGGCGTTGGCATAGGGCGGGCAGGAAAGAAAACGCACGAAACGGCGTGGAGCCAGTGTACGGTGGCAGCGCAATGAAAAAGGCATCCCTGGGGATGCCTTTTTGCCTTAAATGCGGCGCAGTGCTTATGTTGATTGCACTATTTGCTATCAACTGTGAAGCAAATGCTTCAGGCGCGGACGGTTTTGGTCCTGGCCCCTCAGGCGGCCGTCTTGAGTTTCAGGCGCCAGGCGTGGAGCAAGGGCTCGGTGTAGCCGCTCGGTTGCTCGGTGCCCTTGGTCACCAGCTCCACTGCAGCGCGGTAGGCGTACGAGGTGTCGAAGTGCCCTGCCATGGGCCGGTACAAAGGGTCACCCGCATTTTGCTGGTCGACCACGGCGGCCATGCGGCGGAAGGTTTCCTGTACCTGCGCTTCTGTCACGACACCATGCAGCAACCAGTTGGCCATGTGCTGGCTGCTGATGCGCAGCGTGGCACGGTCTTCCATCAGGCCGATGTCGTTGATGTCGGGCACCTTGGAGCAGCCCACGCCCTGGTCCACCCAGCGCACCACGTAGCCCAAAATGCCTTGGGCGTTGTTATCGAGCTCTTGCTGCTTCTCGGCATCCGACCAGTTCGGGTGGGCCGTGACGGGTACCGTGAGCAGGCCGGTCAGCAGGTCGTCGCGTTGGGCATTGGCATCGATCTTTTCCAGCTCGATCTGAACGTCGCTCACTTTCACTTGGTGGTAATGCAGTGCGTGCAGCGTGGCGCCCGTGGGGCTGGGCACCCAGGCGGTGTTGGCGCCTGCCATGGGGTGGGCGATCTTCTGCTTGAGCATCTCGGCCATCAGGTCGGGCATGGCCCACATGCCCTTGCCGATCTGCGCCTTGCCGCGCAGGCCGCACGACAGGCCCACCAGCACATTGTTCTTTTCATAGGCCTGGATCCAGGCGCTGCTCTTCATGTCGCCCTTGCGGATCATTGGGCCTGCCTGCATGGCGGTATGCATTTCGTCGCCTGTGCGATCGAGGAAACCGGTGTTGATGAAGGCCACGCGGCTGCTGGCCGCCGCGATGCAGGCCTTGAGGTTGATGCTGGTGCGGCGCTCCTCGTCCATGATGCCCAGCTTCACCGTGCTCTCGGGCAGGCACAGCAGCTTTTCGACGCGGCCAAATAGCTCGGCGGCAAAGGCGACCTCGGCGGGGCCGTGCATCTTGGGCTTGACGATGTAGACGCTGCCCTTGCGGGAGTTGCGGATGCCGTCCTTGCCATGGCCCTGCAGGTCGTGCAGTGCGATGGCCGTGGTCACCACGGCATCCATGATGCCTTCAGGAATCTCGCGCTGCTGGCCCTGGGCATCGGTCCACAGGATGGCTGGGTTGGTCATCAGGTGGCCCACGTTGCGCAGGAACATGAGCGAGCGGCCATGCA
>DAOPUP010000308.1:0-3522 GCA_035350655.1 Acidovorax sp.
CCCCGCCTGGTTATCCGATTGAATGCAAACCGTATAGGTAGGGATTTGAATGAAAACCGGCTCTGGCGGAGGTCCATCCAGCGCAACACGCTATTGAAACAATAGTAGTTTGCGTCAGATCGCCAGCCAGCGCCGGCTGGCAAAGCTCAGCGCATCCACCAGCGCCACCAGCGTCAGCATCGCGGCCAGCACGCTGCTGGTCTCGCCCATCTGGAACAGCCCCATGTGGAACGCCAGCATCTGCCCCAATCCACCGGCCCCCACCACGCCCAGCACGGCGGCGGCGCGGATGTTGTTTTCCCAGCGGTACAGCGTGTAGCTCAGCAGCTGCGGCAGCACTTGGGGCAGGGTGGCATACAGAAACACGCGGCTGCTGGCCACGCCGCGCATGCGCAGGGCAAAGCCCGGGCCTGGCGGGGCGTTTTCGATGGCTTCGGCAAAAAGGCGGCCCAGCACGCCCGCGGTGTGCAGCGCCAGCGCCAGCGTGCCGGCAAACGGCCCCAGCCCGGCTGCAATCAGCAGCAGCGTGGCCCACACCAGTTCGGGAATGCTGCGCAGGGCGTTGAGCAGCAGCCGCGTGGCGCCGCGCCAGCGTGCGGGGTCGCCGTCAAAGGTCTTGCTGGCCGGCAGGGCCAGCGCCAAGCCCAGCAGCACCGCCAGCAAGGTGCCCAGTGCCGACATGGCCAGCGTCTCCAGCGTGGCCCGCAGCAGTTTTTGCAGAAACACCGGGCTGGTTTCGGGCTGCAGCAGCTCGGCCAGAAACCGGCCCATCTTGGCCAGCGCAGGGGCAGACATAAACTGCGCCCATTGCAGGTCCAGCGACCAGAAACTCAGGCCCACCAGCGCCAGCGCACCGGCGGCCACGCACCAGCAGGCCAGGCAGCGCGGAGCCTGTTGCCGCCGTGGCAATGGGTGGGTGGCGGAGAGCGTGGGCGGCGTGCGGTGGGTGTTCATGCCAGCCTTTGCCGCAACCAGGCGCTGATGCGGTCCGCCAGCCAGACCAGCGCCATGAACACCAGCAGCATGGTGGCAACCTCGGCGCCCTCGAACATCTTCATCGAGGCATCCATCTGCTGGCCCAGCCCGCCCGCGCCGACAAAGCCCAGCACGGCCGACGAGCGGATTGCGCATTCCCAGCGGTACACGGTGTAACTGGTGAGCTCGGCGGCGTTCTGCGGCAGCAGCGCATACAAAAAGGCCTGCAGCCGGCCGCTGCCATTGCGCAGCAGGCTGGCGGCGGCATGGGGCTCGGCGCTGTCCAGGATTTCGGCATACACCTTGCCCAGCATGCCGGCAAAAGTCAGCGCAATGGCCAGCACGCCGGCTGTGGGGCCCAGGCCCACCACGCGCACAAAAACCAAGGCCCAGATCAGCTCGGGCACGCTGCGCAGCACCACCAGCAGCCAGCGCACCACCAGCCGCACCAGCGCCGGCAGCGGCGCCATGGGGCCGGTGAGTGCCGAGATGGACAGCACCCGCACCGACAGCAGCGCCAGGGGCACGGCCAGCACCAGGGCCAGCGTGAGGCCTGCGGTGGCGATGGCCACGGTGCGCCAGGTCTCGCGCGCCACCAGGGCCAGAAACTCGGCGTCCCAGCGGGGCGGCACGAAATCCGCCAGAAAGCGCAGCGAGGGCTTCAGTGCATCCGGTGCCAGCAGCAGCCAGGGCTTGAACTCGGTGAGCACCAGCATCGGCCACAGCAGCACCAGCGCCACCACGGTGCCGGTCAGGCGGCCGCGCCAGGCCGGGTCGCGCCGCGCGGGCGGCCGGCCTTCGCCGGGGGGCGCAGGCAGATCAGGTGACAGGGCAGTCATGGCGGCGAGATGTCCCGTGCGTTAACGGCACTGCATGGGCACGGGTGCCGCTGCCATGGGCGCATCCGGGGCGGGCGGCGCCGTTTGGGCCAGCTCGTCCAGGTGCTGCGCATACAGCTGGTGCAGGTGCGCGGGCGTCACCTGTGCCGCAGGCAGGTCAAACGCCAGAGCACCGTTGCGCAGCCCGATCACGCGCGGAAAATGGGCCAAGGCCATGTCCACATGGTGCAAGGTGGCGATCAGCGTGGCGCCGCGCGCATGGGCCGCCTGCGTGAGCGAGGCCAGGGCTTGCTGCGCCCGCGCGGGGTCGAGCGCGGACAGCGGCTCGTCCACCAGCAACAGACTGGCCTGCGAGGCCAGCGCCCGCGCCAGGCCGACGCGCTGGCGCTCGCCGCCTGACAGCCGGTCTACCCGGTCAAACAGCTTGTCGGCCACATCAAAATGTGCCAGCGCCTGCTCGGCCAGCGCGATGCCGGTGGGATAGACCAGGCTGCGCACGCTGGCCCACAGGCTTTCGTGCGGCAGGCGCCCCGCCAGCACCGCCGTCACCACGCGCTGCCGGGGCGGCAACGGTGGCACCTGGGGCGCCAGAAACAGGCGGCCGCGCAGGCGCTGCAATGCGCTGCGGGGCAGCGCCCAGGGGTCGCTGCCATCGAGCTGAAGGCGGCCCTCGGCGGGCCGCTGCGCGCAGGCCAGCAGCTGCAGCAGCGTGGTTTTGCCCGCGCCCGAGGGGCCGATCACGGCCACCTGCTCGCCCTGCGCCACGGCCAGGTCCAGCCCGTGCAGCGCCGCCGGTGCGCCGGCGCGTGCAGCCGGGTGGCGCGCGGTGGCGTTCGTCAGCAACAGTTTCATGGGAAAACCAGGCTATAGCCCTTATTCATAAAGCGCTTTTTGCTATATAAACAATAGCAAATAAGGCCGTATCCTTATTTGATCAACCCTGCGCTGCGCGCCGCGGTCTCGATGCCCTTGTAGTTGCTGGCCTGGGTGGGAATGAAGCGCGTGGCGCGCTGCAGCGCGAGGATTTCCTTGCCTTCGGGGGTGGCGGGGCTCAGGTCGAGAAACGCCTTGGTGAGCTTTTCGCGCTGGGCCACCGGCATGTCGCTGTGCACCGTCCAGTTGTAGTCAAAGTAGGCCGGGGTGGTGAAGATGACCTTCACCTTGGCGGTGTCCACCTTCTTATCTGCCACGAACTTCTCCCACACCGAGATGTTGAGCGCGCCCGCGTCCACCTTGCCCGAGGCCACGGCGGCAATGGTGGCGTCGTGCGCGCCCGAGTAGGCCACGCGCCGGAAGTCCTTGTCGGGGTCGATCTGGGCCTGCAGCAGGTAGCTACGCGGCATCAGGTGACCCGAGGTGCTGGACTGCGAGCCAAAGCTCACGGTCTTGCCCTTGAGGTCGGCCAGCGCGTGGATGGCCGGGTCGCCGCTGATGAACACCGAGCGGAATTTTTCATCCTCTTCGCGCTGCACCAGGGGCACTACCTTGCCGCCCGAGCGGATGCTGGCCTGCACAAAGGTGAAGCCGCCGTACCAGGCCATGTCCACCTGCTTGTTGGCCAGCGCCTCCACGGCAGCGGCGTAGTCCGACACGGGCGTGAACTCGACCTTGGTGCCCAGCTTCTGCTCCAGGTATTTCACCAGCGGCGCGGCCTTGCGCGCCAGCTCGGTGGGCGATTCGTCGGGAATCGCCGTGATCTTGAACACCG
>DAOPUP010000309.1:0-3509 GCA_035350655.1 Acidovorax sp.
TGCGGCCGCGCGGGCCATCCAGCTCGTCGCCCAGCAGCTGGTAGGTGGGGCAGGTTGCCGTGCAGAAACCGCAGTGCACGCATTTGCGCACGATGGCTTCGGCCTCCAGGCCATCGGGGCGGGCGCGGTATTCGGGGGCGAGTTGGGTTTGCATGGGTGCAGCCTGGACAGGTCAACAGAAAAAATCAGGGGGCGGGGGGCAGCTGGGCGGGCGCGGCCTTGCGCAGCGGATGGCGCAGGCGCGCCCGGTCGGCCCACAGCGGGGGCAGCGACAGGGCCAGCAGCACCAGCGCCAGCGGCACCACAAACACAAAGCCCACATGCTTGAAGCCGGCCGCCCCGGCAATGCCGCCAATGAGGAACATCGCCACCAGCCCCGCAAACAGACGCAGCCGGGCATGGTTGGAGCGCACCTGGTTTTCCAGCGCGGTGCCGGTGCGGTTCCAGTAGAGCAACTTGCCCAGCTCGATGCCCAGGTCGGTCACCACGCCTGTCATGTGGGTGGTGCGGATCTGGGACGAAGACATCTTGGTCACCGTGGCGTTTTGCAGACCCATGATGAAAGACAGCAGAAGCACCGTCATGGGCACGGAAAAAGGCGTGCGCCAGTCCAGCGTGATGGCACCCACCAGGCCGAACACCAGCATGAGCAGGGCCACCACCACCAGCGGCAGTGCATAGCTGCTGTGCAACTTGCGCTGCAGCGCCCAGTTCACCATCACCGCCGTGGTGGCCGCGCCGCTGATGAAGGCCAGCAGGGCCCCCACGGCGCTGAGCACCAGCACCGTGTTGCCCAGCACGAGGTTGTCGGCCAGCATGGAAAGAAAGCCCGTCATGTGCGAGGTGTACAGGTTCACCACCAGAAAACCGCCCGCATTCACCGCCCCGGCGTTGAAGGCCAGCAGCAGGCCCAGCACGCGGTTGCTGGTGCCCGTGCGGTGGTGGCCGGTAAGGTGACGCAGGCGCCGCATGTTCAGATCCCGGTTCAGCACCGGCGAGGCGCCGCGCGCCGCTGCGCCTTGCACGGGTAAAGCGCCCCGTGCCGGACGGCGATGGCAAGCACGCGCACGCTCCTTACCACTGCGGCGCCATGCGGCCGGGGTTGAAGATACCGGCCGGGTCGAAGCTGTGCTTGAGGCGCGCGTGGATCTGCTCCAATGCCGCAGATTTCAGATCAAATTGACCTCCAGCCCTTTCCCCACCTGCGCCGTCAGCTATGAATAGTGAAGCACTCCCACCCACTGCCCGGGCTGCTTCGCGCAGCACATCACCGTGCGCAAGCGGCGCCTGCACCCAGCGCAGGGCACCATGCCATTCGACCAGCGGCGACACGCCACCCGGCAGCGCCAGCACGGGGGCCGTGGCGGGCAGCGACAGGCGCCACAGCGCCTGCCCGGGCCGCGCCAGGCGGGCAGCGAACCAGGGCAGCGTCTGCTCCCGGCAGGCCTGCCAGTCGGGTGCCGCGGTGGCGTTGTCGAGCCGCGTGCCGCCCATGCATTTGCAGGCCGCATCCACCGCCGCCACGGCGCCACGCAGGCGCACATAGAGCTGACCCACACCCGCGTCCTCCACCCAGCAACTGGCATTGAGCGGCAATGGCTGGCCACCCCAAGTGTGCAGCTTGCGCAGGGCATCGGCCTGGTTGCATTCGAAGCGCAGCGTGGCTTCGGCGGGAGCCACGGGCAACACCTTGAGGCTGACCTCGGTGAGCAGGCCCAGCGTGCCCCAGGCGCCCGCCATCAGGCGCGAAACATCGTAGCCCGCCACGTTTTTCATCACCTGGCCACCAAACGTGAGCAGCTCGGCGCGCCCGTTGATCAGCACCACACCCAGCAGGTAGTCGCGCACCGCACCCACGCTGGCGCGGGCGGGGCCGCTGAGCCCGGCCGCCACCATGCCCCCCACCGTGGCACCCGGGCCGAAATGGGGTGGCTCGAACGGCAGGCACTGGCCTTTTTCGGCCAGTACGGCCTCCAGATCGGACAGCGGCGTACCGGCGCGCGCCGTCACCACCAGTTCACTGGGCTCATAGCTCACGATGCCGTTGAGTGGGCGGGTGTCCAGCACCTCGCCGTGCAGCGCAAGGCCGTGAAAGTCCTTGGTGCCCCCGCCGCGGATGCGCAGGGGGGTTTGCGCGGCGGCAGCAGCGCGGACACGGTCAACAATCTGGCGAAGGGCGAATTCCATGGCCTGCATGGTAGCGGCACAGCGCCACGGCAGGCCGGGCGGGTCGCATGAATTTTTTGAACAGGGGCTGTGCAATCCACAGGAGCCCCGGCCGGCGCAGGCAACGATGCCAACGCATCGCTCCATAAAAAAGGCCCGCCGACAGGGCGGGCCAAAACCTTGAAGAAACTCGTCTGTCTTGCACGGCGCTGCGGCGCCACCAGACACCGCAGCGCTGGGCGTTCAGCGGTTGTACGCCGTTTCACCGTGCGAAGTGATGTCCAGGCCTTCGCGCTCGGCTTCTTCTGGCACCCGCAGGCCCACCAGCAGATCGGCGATCTTGTAGGCGACGAAGGAGACCACGCCAGACCACACGATGGTGAGCAGCACGCTCTTGACCTGGATCCACAGCTGAGCGCCCATGGCGAAGGTGTCGGGGGTCAGACCGCCCGTGCCACCCAGGCTTTGCGAGGCAAACACCGCCGTCAGGATGGCACCGATGATGCCGCCCAGACCGTGCACGCCAAACACATCGAACGCATCGTCGGCACCCAGCATCTTCTTGAGGCCACCCACACCCCACAGGCAGACCACGCCAGCGATCAGGCCCAGCACGATGGAACCCATGGGGCCCACGAAACCGGCAGCCGGTGTGACCGCCACCAGACCCGCCACGGCACCCGAGGCAGCACCCAGCATCGAGGCCTTGCCCTTGTGCAGGGCTTCACCGGCCAGCCACGACAGCGTGGCAGCACCCGTGGCCAGAATGGTGTTGATGAAGGCCAGGCCAGCCACGCCGTTGGCAGCACCTGCCGAGCCGGCATTGAAGCCAAACCAGCCCACCCACAGCAGCGAGGCACCCACCATGGTCAGTGTCAGGCTGTGGGGCGTGAGCGCTTCTTTGCCGAAGCCGATGCGCTTGCCCACCATGTAGGCACCCACCAGGCCAGCGATACCGGCATTGATGTGCACCACGGTGCCACCAGCGAAGTCGAGCGCGCCGTCCTTGCCCAGAAGGCCGCCGCCCCACACCATGTGGGCCATGGGGATGTAGCTGAAGGTGAACCACAGCACGGCAAAGATCAGCACGGCGGCGAACTTGATGCGCTCGGCAAACGATCCCACGATCAGCGCCACGGTGATGGCGGCAAAGGTGGACTGGAAGGCCACGAACACGTATTCCGGAATGGTGGGCAGCAGGCCCGAGAGGGTGTCGGGTGCGATGCCCTTGAGGAACAGCTTGTCCAGGCCGCCGAAGAACTGGCCTTCGCCGGTGAATGCCAGGCTGTAGCCATACAGCGCCCACAGCACGCTGACGAAGGCAAAGATCACAAAGACCTGCA
>DAOPUP010000310.1:0-3494 GCA_035350655.1 Acidovorax sp.
GAAGCCGCGCCAGCACCGCTTCGTCCATGCCCCGGCGCTGGGCCATGTCGTGCAGCTGATCTGCACCGATCTTGCCAACGTTGAAGTACACGCTGTCAGGGTGGGCCAGGTAGAAGCCGCTCACGCTGGCGGCGGGGGTCATGGCCAGGCTTTCGGTCAGGTCCATGCCAATTTCTTCGCACTGCAGCTGTTGAAAAAGGTCGGTCTTGGCGCTGTGATCGGGGCAGGCCGGGTAGCCAGGCGCGGGGCGGATGCCCCGGTATTTCTCGGCCACCAGGTCGTCGTAGCCCAGGGCCTCTTCGCTGGCATAGCCCCACAGGTCGGTGCGCACGCGGTGGTGCAGGCATTCGGCAAAGGCCTCGGCCAGGCGGTCGGCCAGGCTCTTGAACAGGATGGCCGAGTAGTCGTCCAGCGCATCGATGAAGGCCTTTTCCTTCTTCTCTACCCCTAAGCCCGCCGTCACGGCAAACATGCCGGCGTAGTCGGCGATGCCGCTGCTCTTGGGCGCCACAAAGTCGGCGAGGCACCGGCTGGGGCGGGTCACGCCATCGATGGTGTGTTTTTCTGCCTGCTGGCGCAAGCCATACCAGGTCATGGCGACTTCGGTGCGGGTGTCGTCGGTGTAGAACTCGATGTCGTCGTCGTTCACACTGTTGGCAGGCAACAGGGCCATCACGCCACTGGCCGTGAGCCAGCGGCCTTCGATGATCTTCCGGAGCATGGCCTGGCCGTCGGCAAACACGCGCGATGCCTCGGTGCCCACCACCTCGTCGGTCAGGATGGCGGGATACGGGCCGGCCAGGTCCCAGGTCTGGAAGAACGGGCCCCAGTCGATGTAGCGGGCCAGCTCGGCCAGGTCGAAATTCTTGAACACGCGCCGGCCCAGGGCGCGGGGCACTGCGGGCTGGTAGGCCTGCCAGGCGATGGGCGTCTTGTTGGCGCGGGCCTTGGCCAGCGGCCACAGGGGCGTGGCCTTCTTGTTGGCGTGCTGGGTGCGCACCTTGTCGTAGTCGGCGTTGACCTCGGCCACATAGCTGTCCACGCCGTCGCCCAGCAGGCTCTGCGCCACGCTCACGCTGCGCGAGGCGTCCGGCACATAGACCACAGGGCCTTCGTAATGCGGGGCAATCTTGACGGCGGTGTGCACGCGCGAGCAGGTGGCGCCGCCGATGAGCAGCGGAATCTTCTTGATGCGAAAGTGTTCGTCCTTCTGCATCTCGCCGGCCACGTACTGCATTTCTTCGAGACTGGGGGTGATGAGGCCTGAGAGGCCCACGATGTCGGCGCCCTCGGCCTTGGCACGCGCCAGGATCTCGTGGCAGGGCACCATCACGCCCATGTTCACCACCTCGAAGTTATTGCACTGCAAAACCACGGTGACGATGTTCTTGCCGATGTCGTGCACGTCGCCCTTCACCGTGGCGATGACGATCTTGCCCTTGGTCTTGACGTCGCCGCCGGCGGCTTCGAGCTGGCGCTTTTCTTCCTCGATGTAGGGCAGCAGGTGGGCAACGGCCAGCTTCATCACGCGGGCGCTTTTCACCACCTGGGGCAAAAACATCTTGCCGGCGCCAAACAGGTCGCCCACCACGTTCATGCCGTCCATCAGCGGGCCTTCGATCACATGCAGCGGGCGTCCGCCCTTGGCCACAATGGCGCGGTAGGCCTCTTCGGTGTCTTCGGTGATGAAGTCGGTGATGCCATGCACCAGCGCGTGCGACAGGCGCTCGCCCACGGTCTTGGGGTGCTCGGGCGTGCCGCGCCATTCGAGCTTCCTGCTTTCGTCCTTGGCGCCGCTCTTGGCGGTTTCGGCCACTTCGACGAGACGCTCGCCGGCGTCGGGACGGCGGTTCAGGACCACGTCCTCGACACGCTCGCGCAGCTGCGGCTCCAGGTCGTCGTACACACCCACCATGCCCGCGTTGACGATGCCCATGTCCATGCCGGCTTGAATGGCGTGGTACAGGAACACGGTGTGGATGGCCTCGCGCACCGGGTCGTTGCCGCGGAAGCTGAACGACACGTTGCTCACGCCGCCCGACACCTTCGCGCCGGGCAGGTGCTGCTTGATCCAGCGCGTGGCCTCGATGAAATCGACCGCGTAGTTGTTGTGCTCTTCAATACCGGTGGCCACGGCAAAGATGTTGGGGTCGAAGATGATGTCTTCGGGCGCAAAGCCCACTTCATCGACCAGGATGCGGTAGGCGCGCTCACAGATCTCGATCTTGCGCGCGTAGGTGTCGGCCTGGCCTTTTTCGTCAAAGGCCATCACCACGGCTGCGGCGCCGTAGCGCTTGACCAGGCGCGCCTCGTGCTTGAACTTCTCCACGCCCTCCTTCATGGAGATCGAGTTGACGATGCCCTTGCCCTGGATGCAGCGCAGCCCGGCCTCGATCACTTCCCACTTGGAGCTGTCGACCATGATAGGCACGCGCGCAATGTCGGGCTCGGACGCGATCAGTTGCAGAAAGCGCACCATGGCGGCCTTGCTGTCGAGCATGGCCTCATCCATGTTGATGTCGATGACCTGCGCACCGTTTTCCACCTGCTGGCGCGCCACGGCCAGGGCCTCTTCGTACTGGCCATTCAGGATCATGCGCGCGAACGCCTTGGAGCCGGTGACGTTGGTGCGCTCGCCGATGTTGACGAACAGCGTGCCCTCGCCGATGGAGACGGGCTCCAGGCCGGACAGCTTCATGGGGGGCAACGAAATAGCAGACATAGGGCTCACCTGTGCAGAAACAGCGGAATAACAGGTGAGCGTCGTTGCGATGGGGTTCAGAACCTGTTCATGCGCCCAAGCCTGACGGCCTGTCCTGGGGTGGAGGCCGCTGCAACGCTCCTTGGGCGAGGCGTGATTTTAAGGGCGAAGGCCGCAGCGCTCAGGCCGCAACAGGCAATGCCGATGCAGGCAGGCCAAACACCCTGTCAAACCCCCAGTTGAAGACAAAGGTGTAGCAAAGAAAGAAGACGATGAGCGCCAGGTCCATCACGAAGGCCTGCCACAGGCTGATGCCGAACCACCAGGCAAACAGCGGCACCAGGGTGAACACCAGCCCGCCCTCGAACCCGATGGCGTGCGCCACCCGCCGCGCCACGCTGCGCCCGCGCACGGCCTGGCGCGACTCCCAGCGCTCGAAGGCCCAGTTGAACAGCAGGTTCCACAGTACCGCGATGGCCGATGCGGCCGCCGCCACCACCCCCGCATGCCCGGCGCCCTGCCCGGTCAATTGCGCCAGCCCCGCCGTGGCCACCGCGATGGCAATCAGCTCATAGAGCGTGACGTAAAGAACGCGGCGCCACGGGCCCTGCAGCCCGGGGGCAGACAGGCGGGGGGTGGCAAAAGCAGGCTGGGTAGAGGGCATGGGGCGACTCTATATGCGCATTACTGATACATAAAGTCAGCTTATTTCAGTTTTTCTGATAATTGGGACCATGGCTTTTTCTTCTGACAGCGTGCAGGTGTTTCTGGCGGTGCTCGACCGGGGCTCGTT
>DAOPUP010000311.1:0-3462 GCA_035350655.1 Acidovorax sp.
GCTGGTGAAAATTGCCCTGTCCGAAGTGGACGGGGTGGTGCACTGGCATACTGCCTACAACCTGCAACCCGTCGAGTTCTAGATGCATTACCTCCGCGTTCCTTTGCCTTTGCCTTGCCTCCCTCTTGGGGGGCACCGGCCTGCATCGCCCCGGTCTGGGCAGGGGGCGTGAGATGAGTGACTCTCGACAACCCGGCAGTTCCGGTACTGAAGAAAAATCCGTCGCAGCCACCGATCTGTGGGCGCAGGCAGCGACTGAATCAGCAGCGACACCTGGTGCACGCCCCGCAGCCGCACCGGAGCCCGGCTGGGAGCGCGCCACGCTGGAGAAGCTGGCGTTTGCAGCGCTGGACGAGCAGCGCCAGGCGCGGCGCTGGAAGGTGTTCTTTCGCCTGACCTGGCTTGTGGTGGCGCTGCTGGTGGCTTGGGCGGCCCTGTACCAGGGCACCAGTGGCGCCAGCAAATCGGCGCCCCACACTGCGGTGGTGGATATCAAGGGTGAAATTGCCTCGGGCGCTGAGGCCAGCGCCGAACTGGTGGTGGCTGCCATGCGCAGCGCCCTGGAAGACGAGGGTTCCAAGGCGCTGGTGCTGCTGATCAACTCACCCGGCGGCAGTCCGGTGCAGGCGGGCATGATCAACGACGAAATCGTGCGCCTGAAGGCCAAGTACAACAAGCCTGTGTATGCGGTGGTGGAAGAGACCTGCGCCTCGGCCGCCTACTACATTGCGGCGGCGGCCGACGAGATCTTCGTCGACAAGGCCAGCATTGTGGGCAGCATCGGCGTGTTGATGGACGGCTTCGGCTTCACCGGCACCATGGAAAAGCTGGGCGTGGAGCGCCGTCTGCTCACCGCAGGCGAGAACAAGGGCTTTCTGGACCCCTTCAGCCCGCAGACGGAAAAACAGCGCGCCTATGCCCTTGCGATGCTCGACCAGATCCATCAGCAGTTCATTGGTGTGGTGAAGGCCGGTCGGGGCGATCGCTTGAAGCCCACGCCTGAAACCTTCAGTGGCCTGTTCTGGACGGGTCAGCAGGCCATCGACATGGGCTTGGCCGACAAGCTCGGCAGCCTTGACTTTGTCGCGCGCGAAGTGGTCAAGGCCGAAGACATCATTGACTACACCCGCCATGAAAACGTGGCCGAACGCCTGGCCAAGCGGTTTGGCGCCGCCATGGGCGCGGGCGCGGCCAAGGCCTTGGCTACCACTGCTGCTCCGAACGTGCGTTGAACGCTGCGGCCCCTGTGTGTCCCGGGGTGGCAGCGTCGCAGTTTTGACGGATTGATGGGTGAATGGGGCGAAAGCGCATATAAATAGATCATTAATAGCTATTAAATAAATAGCAATTTCCAGCCTGCCGCACTCAGCGCCCAAAAGCAAACACCACCGGTGTGCGGTTGTCCGTCGGGTTGGCCTGTGCGCGCCACTGGCGTACCAGCTGGCTGCGGATCTGCACCTGGGGCAAGGTCAGCCCCCCTGCCATCGCCAGCCGGGTGTGAGGCTGCAGCGTCTGCACCAAGGCCTGCCACACCGCGGCGTTGCGGTAGGGCGTTTCGATGAAAAGCTGGGTCTGGCCCGTCTTGAGCGCCAGCGATTCGAGCTCGCGGATGCGCTGGCTGCGCTCTTGCGCATCTTGCGGCAGGTAGCCTGTGAAGGCGAAGTTCTGGCCATTGAGGCCGCTGGCGGCCAGCGCCAGCAGCAGCGAGACGGGCCCCACCAGGGGCACCACCGCAATGTCCAGGTCGTGCGCCGCGCGTACCACGGACGAACCCGGGTCCGCCACGGCGGGCATGCCCGCTTCGCTGATCAGTCCCATGTCGTGCCCCGCCAAGGCGGCGGCTAGCAGCGGGCGTGCGTCGAACGGGGCCGAGCCCTTGTCGCCATGGTCGCCTTTCTTGTGGACCTCGCGCGGCAGTTCGGTGATGGTTTGCTGCTGCAGCGATGTGGCCAGCGGATGCAGTGGCTCGATGCGCTTGAGGTAGGCGCGGGTGCTTTTGGCGTTCTCGCAGATCCAGTGCGTCAGGCGGGCCGCCGTTTTCAGGGCGCCGTCGGGCAGGGCGTCCTGCAGCGGGGCCTGGGTGTCGCAGCCGAAATCGAGCGGTGCCGGCACCAGGTACAGCGTGCCGTTGGTGGCGGCGTTGCCAGGCGCGTCCGGCGGGGTGGTGGGGCGTGTGCTCATGGCAACACCAGGCCGGCGGCGCGCAGCATGCGGCAAGTGCGGATCAGCGGCAGGCCAATCAGCGCGGTCGGGTCATCGCTCAGGATGGCATCGAGCAGCGCGATGCCCAGGCCTTCGCTTTTGGCGCTGCCCGCGCAGTCATAGGGTTGCTCGGCGCGCAGGTAGCGCTCGATCTCCTCGTCGGACAGCGCGCGGAACTTCACCTCCACAGGGGCCAGGTCTGCTTGCTCAAACCCGGTGGCGGCACAGACCACGGCTACGGCTGTCTGAAAGATCACGGTCTGGCCGCGCATGTGGCGCAACTGGGCCACCGCGCGCTCGTGCGTACCTGGCTTGCCCAGCGGCTGGCCGTCCAAGTCCGCTACCTGGTCCGAGCCGATCACCACCGCCTGGGGGTGCTGGCGGGCCACCGCATGGGCCTTGGCCAGGGCCAGGCGCAAGGCCAGTGCGCGGGGCGCCTCTGCCGTCAGCGGGGTTTCGTCCACATGGGGCGCTGCCACCGTGAAAGGCAGGTGCAGCCGTGACAGCAGTTCGTGGCGGTAACGCGAAGTCGAGCCCAGTACCAGGGGGCGTTGCGGGGAAGGGGATTGATGCATCGGCCGATTCTCTTACACTGCCGCCATGACCAAGGAATTCTCCCCCGACCGACTCGATGTCAAGGCTTTCGCGCAGGCGGGCGGGCACTTGTCCGGCCATGACACGCTTCTGAAATACGAGCGGCTGACCCAGGAGGCCAAGGGCCTGCATCCCGATCTGCGCGTGGACTGGGAGGCCACGGGCGAGCTGCGCACTGCGCTGGGCGGCAGCGGGCAGGTGTGGTTGCATGTGCGAGGGCAGGCCACCCTTCCTATGGAGTGCCAGCGTTGCCTGACGCCGGTGGATGTGCCTTTGGCTGTGGAGCGTTCCTTTCGTTTCGTGGCTGACGAGGCCACGGCCGAAGCGCTGGATGACGAGAGCGAGGAAGACCTGCTGGCCCTGAGCCGTGAGTTCGACCTGCGCGAGCTGCTCGAGGATGAGCTGCTGATGGCCTTGCCCGTTGTGCCGCGCCACGACGAGTGTCCCACTGCCGTGCCGCTGGCCTTCAGTGACGACGATTTTGAAGCCGCCAGTGCGGAGAAGCCCAATCCCTTTGCTGCGTTGGCCAGCCTGCGCAAAGAAGAAAAAGGACAGTAATTGGCGTTTGGGATATAATCGAGGGCTTCACGCGAATCCCCTCGTGTCTTTAATGGGCTGATCGCGTTTTTACCAACCCTATTCAAGACCAGGAGCCATCATGGCCGT
>DAOPUP010000312.1:0-3402 GCA_035350655.1 Acidovorax sp.
AGTCCAGGATTGTGATTCCTGTTGTCGTGGGTTCGAGCCCCATCAGCCACCCCAAAAAATGCTAGTCAAAGCAAGGACCTTCGGGTCCTTGTTTCGTTTCTGGGGTATGGCAGGGGCGAAAGTGAAAATCCGCTGGCCGTCACCTTTTGATTGCGATGGCAGCCCTGGCCCGCTTGCTACCGGCCCACTTGAGCGATATGTTCCGTTCGCGATACCGGACAGTCTTCAGGCCTCCACCCTGTCTGTGCGCAAATCCCACCTGCGCGATTCGTGGATCACCTGAGGCCAGGTCCGACGCCCGTATTTTTCCGGAGTCTGGTCCGGATGCTGGACGCTGGTCCAAGTGGCCGCCGCGGCAACAGAAGCCAGCTGTCGACGGCAACCGATTGCGCAGGTCCACCAGCTCTTTGAGCTCATCACGGATAACCATTTATCTTGGTCGACCTGCAAGACTCAACGTGTCTTGTGCTTGTCACCGGAGCGTCGACGGGCCAGCGGAGAACTTCTGGAGGCACCTGAAAACCGCGAGTGCTCGCTGCACCCATTCGCCACTTGCGAGCATGCCAGACAGTCTGTGATGGACTGAAGGCCTTTTGCAATCGAGGGGCTGGATTCGTTGTTGGGTTGCCTCTGCCCCCTGTTGCGTGCGCAACGCTGCTATGAGGCACAACGCAAAATCACCGCGCAATCCGTGGGCTGAGAGTTACGCGAAATGAAGGCAGGGTCAGTGCCCGAGCGGGTGGATATGCGGGGAGCCCGGTGGGACCCACGTGTTGAGCGATGCCGATCACGTTCAGGCCAAAAAAAAGCCCGTTCCAAGGACCGGGCTTTAAAGGATCCCTGAAACGGTGTTTCGAGAGGATCCAAGGAGACAACTGGGAGCCCCGGTTACGGGGCCATAGTGCAATTATCAGGGTATTCCCGGTGCGCAGTCCAGAGTTTTCACTCTGGCGCGCACGGGTGTCGGCGCTTAGCGCTTGCGGGGAGCGGCCGACTTGGCGGCGTCGGCAGCGGTGCTGGCAACGGCGTTGAAGTTGGCTTCAGCCACGTCAGAGGCTTGCTTGACGGCCTTTTGCACCGATTCGAAAGCATTATTGGCAGCGGACACGGCGCTCTTCATGACGGCGACAGCGGTTTCGGAGCCGGCGGGGGCGTTCTTGGCAGCGCTGTCCACCAGGTTGGCGAATGCCTTTTGTGCATCGGCTGTCTGGCTTTCGAAGGCCTTGCTGAGTTCGGTGCCGGTGCCCGAAGCGATGTCATACAGGTGACGGCTGTAGGCAGCGGTCTTTTCAGCCAGGGGCTGGAAGAGGCCGGCTTGCAGTGCCAGCAGTTCTTGTGCGTCCTTCACGCCCAGCACAGCCTGGGTGTGGTTGGAGGCTTCCGACAGGGCGGCGCGCGAAGCGGTCACGTTCAGTTCCACCAGCTTTTCCACGCCTTCGAAGGCCTTGGTGGTCAGACCAAACAGGGTTTCGATGTTGGCTTTGTGGGAGGCCAGGATTTGTTCAGCGGTCAGCGTCATGTCATATCTCCTAAAGATGGAACCCGCATGGGTCAAGGTGGCTTACAGATATCTGCGCTGACCTTGACCTGATGGAGTCATGTTGCAGTGCAGCATGAGATGAATTTTAGAGGCTTGCCGCCCAATTGCAAGTGTTATTTGTTGCATTGCAGCAAATTAGGGACTGCCCTCCAATGGGGGCCTGGTTGTCACAATGTTTTCATGCATGGCTATTACGCGGACCATTTTGTGTTGCCCTTGCCTGAGGGGCATCGTTTTCCCATGGCGAAATACCGCTTGTTGCGTGACCGACTGGCACAGCAGCTGCCCCAGGTGCTGCTGCAGGTGGCCCCGTCGGCCTCTGATGCTGAACTGGTGCTGGCCCACGCGCTGGACTATATCCAGGCGATTGCGGCTGGCACCTTGCCTGCCGCCGCGCAGCGGGAGATCGGATTCCCTTGGTCACAGGCGATGGCAGAGCGTGCCCGGCGCTCCGTGGGCGCCACCATTGCGGCCTGCCGCATGGCCCTGCGCGAAGGGCTGGCGGGCAATCTGGCCGGTGGCACGCACCACGCCTATGCCGACAAGGGAAGCGGGTTTTGTGTGTTCAACGATGTGGCGGTGGCCGCCAGGCTGGTGCAGGCCGAAGGGGTGCGCGGGCACAGCGCTGGCATGGCGCCGCCGCTGCGGGTGGCGGTGATCGATCTGGACGTGCACCAGGGCAACGGCACGGCACATATCTTTCGCGGCGATGCCAGCGTGTTCACGCTGTCGCTGCACGGGGCGCGCAATTTTCCGTTTCGCAAGGAGGCCAGCGACCTCGATGTGGAATTGCCCGACGGTTGCGCCGACGACGAATACCTGCAGGCCCTGGAGCAGGCGCTGGACGCGCTGGACCAGCGCTTTGCGCCCGATCTGGTGCTGTACCTTGCAGGTGCCGACCCGCATGTGGGCGACCGGCTGGGCCGCTTGGCATTGAGCCATGACGGCCTGGAGGCGCGCGACCGACGGGTGTTCGACTGGGCCTGGCAGCGCCGTGTGCCACTGGCCTTCACGATGGCCGGCGGCTACGGCCGCGACCTGGACGACACGCTGCAGGCGCAGCTGACCACCTGGCGGGTGGCGCAGCAATACCACGCGCGCTGGCAGAATGTCCGGCCATGACCCATGCTCCTTCCACCCAGGCCGTCCAGGCCGCGCGCCCCGCACCGCAGCCGCGCAGCGCCTACCGGGCCTTTCGCGCCATCAGCACCCGCTGGATGGACAACGATGTCTACGGCCATGTGAACAACGTGGTGTATTACAGCTGGTTCGACACGGCCGTGAATGCGCACCTGATCGAGCAGGGCGTGCTCGATATCCATACCGGCGCCACCATTGGCCTGGTGATCGAAACCCAGTGCAATTATTTTGCCCCGCTGGCGTTTCCACAGACGGTGGAGGCCGGCATCCGCGTGGCGCGGCTGGGCAGCTCCAGCGTGCGTTATGAAGTGGGCCTGTTTGCCCAGGGCGAGCCGCTGTGCGCCGCCGCCGGGCATTTCATCCATGTCTATGTGGACCGTGCCACGCGCCGGCCCGTGCCCGTGCCCGAGGCTCTGCGCGCCGTGTTGCAGGCGCTGGTGGTGGCTTCCTGAAAAATTTGCTATGTAAAAAATAGCTAAAAGCCCTTTATTTAAAAGCGCTTGAAGCCTTTTTTATTCATATTTTTGACCCGGACTGCCATGGGGTGCCCGACGGCGCTTGCAGGCGCCGGATGGCCTACACTTTGAGGCCCCTGGCCGCGCCAGCAATGGTTTCTGCACCTCGGGCCGCCCTGCCATGGCCCCGTCTCACCATGATCATCACCAGCCTGCTCGACACCGACCTGTACAAGTTCACCATGATGCAGGTGGTGCTGCACCAGT
>DAOPUP010000313.1:0-3394 GCA_035350655.1 Acidovorax sp.
TTTGGAGGTCATGGGGCGATTATCCGGTGCGCCCTTGTGCGCGGGCACGCCGGCGCCCCCAAAGGGCCGTAAAGCGCCGCAAGGTGGCCGCTCCAGCCGCACCCTGGTGGCTATTGCAGGGCGAACACGCCCACAAAGGCCAGCGTGTGCGCCACGATGCCCGGCGCCACGGCCAGCGCATAGCGCCAGCCACCGCTGGCCAGTGCCACGGCACATTTGCTGCAGGCGTGCACCAGCAGCGCCGCCATCAGGGCCGAAGCGATGGCGGGCCCCGCCGCGCTGTCCGGGCCGCCCCGCACCAGCACGGCTGCGGTGGCTGCGTGCACATCTGCCAGGGCCGCCAGCAGGGCGCCTGCGAGCATGCCCGCGTCGCCTAGCCACGCCGTGAGTAGATGCACCCCCACCTGAATACCCGTGAGCAAGGCGGCGATGATCAAGGCGTCGCGCAGCTTGAACATGGGGGCATCGGGCAGCACGCCGGGCGCCGCCTCGGCACTGGGTGCAGATGCCAGCCGGTGCGCCGTGCCCCGCCCGCTCCACCACCCCATAGCAGCCGCCACACACCCCCCCGCCAGTGCGGGCAACCACAGCCGCGCCAGCCACTGCGGCTGTACGGTGGCAGCCACCACGGCGATCTGGACCATGGTGGCCACGCACGAAAGCACGGCAGCCCCCGCATGGGCGCGCGGCGCGCTGTGCCCGGTGCGCACCTCCATGCCCAGACTGGCAATGGTGGCCGTGCTGGACACAAACCCCGATGCCAGCGCCGACAGCGCCAGCGCATGGCGGGCCTGCATCAGGCGCTTGGCCACATGCGCAAGAGACTGGATCACCAGCAGCACAATGACCAGGCGCACCATCACCTGGGGGTTCAGCACCCCCTGCCACAGGGGGGTGTCAGGCGCCAGCGGATACACCAGCAAGGCCAGCGCAGCCAAGATGAGCCCGCTGCGCACCTCGCCGGGCTGAAGCCACTGATTGGCAAACTGGTGCAATGTGTCCCGCAGCGCCATCAAGCCGGTCACCACCACCGCCAGGGCGGCAGCCAGCAACTGGTCGCGCGCGCAGGTTACCCCGATCAGGTAGGCCAGCAGCAGGGCAATCTCGGTGGTCACGCCCGGGTCGCCCGAGCGGTCCCGGGCATAGGCCACCACCGTCAGGGCCGCCACCAATGCCGCACCAACCGCCATCAGGGCAGGAATGCCCGTCAGGGCGGCGGTGGCACCGCCGATGGCGGCGAGGGTGAACGACCGGACCCCGGCCAGTGCCCGGTCGGGCCCCGCCCCCTTGCGACGCTCGCGCTCGATTCCCATCAGCAAGCCGCATCCCGCCGCGCTCGCCAGCACGGCCAGCGCCGTCGAAAAACCTGCAAAATCCTGCATGGGGCTTGTGCACCTTTCTTTACAGACCCTACAACATGGTGACAGAAATAGCACAAAACAACCGGCGCCCCGTGCCGCCCACCATGCGGAGTTGCCCTTAGGTTTCGCGTCAGGTCAATCGGCTATAACTGGTTCAACTGGCCCCCGAACATGCACGAACTGACCTCAGAAGCCCCCATTTCTGGACCCCAAGGCTCCAGCAACGCGTTGCTGCGGCTGATCGCCGACTCCGTCCCGGCCCTGATGGCCTATTTCGACCTGCCCGGCCTGCGCTGCCAGTTTGCCAACCAGGGGTATGCCGCCTACAACGGGCATTCCGTCGCATCCATTGTGGGCCTGACCGTGCAGGAGGCCATTGGCACCAAGGCATGGCTGGCCATACAGCCCTATATCGAGCGCTCGACCCGCGGGGAGCATGTGAAGTACATGCGCGAACAGACCATCCCCAGTGGAGAGTTCCGCATGATCGAGGTGAACCTGATCCCGCACTTCAGCCCGCAGAAACAACAACTGGGCTCGTTCTTGCTGATCACGGACATCACCGACCGCTGGCAAGCCGAGAGTACCGTGCGCCAGAGTGAAGAGCGCATGCGCAAATTCACCGAAATCACCGATGAGGCCATTCTCTTTCACCGCGACGGGCTGATCACTGACGGCAACGACGCGTTGACGCGGCTTACGGGCTACACCCTGCCGGAAGTGATGGGTCTGTCGATCTTCAACTTCATCAGCCATGAGTGGCGGGCCGTGGCCTATGAGTACACGCGCGCAGGCCGCGAAGACCCCTATGAGGTGACCATTCGGCACAAGGACGGGCATACCATCCCCGTCGAAGTGGTGGGCAAGACCATGCCGCAACTGCATGCCGACTACCGCGTGGTGTTGGTGCGCGACATCACGGCCCGCAAAGAGGCACAGGAGCGCGAAACCTTTCTGGCACTGCACGACACCCTGACCCAGCTGCCCAATCGCCGCTTTCTGATGGAACAGCTGGGCAAGGTGCTGTCGATGGCACGCCGGCGCAAGTTCATGGTGGCGGTGTTGTTCATCAACCTGGACCACTTCAAGACCGTCAATGATTCACTGGGCCACCACGCCGGCGACCAGTTGCTGTGCGATGTGGCCGAACGCTTGCGCCAGAGCGTGCGCGACACCGATCTGGTGGCGCGGCTCAGCGGAGATGAGTTCGTGGCGGTGCTGACCGACATCCACACGCCCGACGATGCCGCCTTGGTGGCCGACAAGCTGATCGAAACCATGCGCAGCGCATTCACCGTGGGTCAGCTGCCGCTCACGATGTCGCTCTCCATCGGCATCAGCTTGTTTCCGGGCGACGACACCACCGTCCAGGGACTGCTGAGCTGCGCCGACACGGCGATGTACCACGCCAAGGACAGTGGCCGGGGCAACCGGCAGTTCTATCAACCCGGCATGGACGTGCACGCCACCGATGTGCTGCAGCAAGAGCGCCAGCTGCGCGAGGCCATTGCCAGCAATGCCTTCGTGCTGCACTACCAGCCGCAGATCTGCCTGGCAGACGGCTCACTGAAGGGCTTTGAGGCGCTGGTGCGCTGGCGCCACCCCGAGCGGGGCCTGTTGGGCCCGGACAAGTTCATCACGTTCTCCGAATCACGCGGGCTCATCACACCCATTGGCCGCTGGGTCATGCACGAGGCCTGCCGCCAGCTCAAGGCCTGGCAAAACGAAGGCCTGGCCATGGTGCCGGTGGCCGTCAACCTGTCGGCGCTGGAGTTTCGCCAGCGCGACGTGGCCGGCGAACTCGCTGCCGTGCTGCATGCCACCGGGCTGGAGCCCCGTTTTCTGGAAATCGAGCTCACCGAATCCGTGCTGATGCACCACACGGGGCAGGTACTGGAAACCCTCAACGCCATCAAGGCACTGGGCGTGGGCGTCACCATTGACGATTTCGGCACGGGCTATTCCTCGCTGGCATACCTCAAGCGCTACCCCATCGACAAGCTCAAGATCGACCGATCTTTCGTGATGGACAC
>DAOPUP010000314.1:0-3378 GCA_035350655.1 Acidovorax sp.
GGTCTGGGTGGACGCCTTGCCGCCGCACGATGCGCTGCACGCCATCTACCAGCATGCCGACGTGCTGGCCCGCTTCGCCGCCGCCGCTCCCGCCGCGCAGCGCCTGGCCGTGCAGGCCAATCTGCGTGCGCTGCTGTCGGCCGCGCTGCAGCACGATGGCGGCCGCTACCTCACGCCCTATGCCTTGGTACGGGCCATGAAAAAAGGCGGCGTGCGCGCACCCGGCCGGGTCGATGCGCAGGCGGTGCGCCTGCTCACCGTGCATGGCGCCAAGGGGCTGGAGGCGCGCTGCGTGCTGCTGCTCGACACCGACACCCGCCCGCAAAAAGCCGAGACCATGGGCGTGCTGGTGGACTGGCCCGGCGAAAGGACCGAACCGGCAGGTTTTGTCTTTCTGGCCAGCGAATCCAGCCCGCCACCCAGCGCCGAAGGCGCCCTGGCCGCCGAGCAGCAGGCCCGCCAGCGCGAAGAACTCAACATGCTCTACGTGGCCATGACGCGCGCCAAGCACTGCCTGGCTCTGTCGTCCGTGCTGCCCAGCGTGTCTGCGCCGGGAAGCTGGTGGAACCGGCTGGCGCCGCTGGTGGCCGATGCCGCCGTGGTGGATGGCGCGGTGACAGGTGCGGTGACGGGGGCGGATCGGGTGCCCACCCACGGGCATTTCACCCTGGCCGAACTGCCTTTGCTGCCGGCCGAATTGCGCATCGCGCCCCGTGCTGCGGCCCAAGCTGCCGATGCGGCCGACCTGGAGGCATCGCTGTCCACGCCCGCATCGCGCCTGGGCGAGGCCATGCACCAGTTGCTGGAGCAGGCGGGCGTGGCGGGTGCGCCGCTGGCCGAGCTGCGTGCCCAGGGCTGGCCTGCGGCCCGCGTAGTGCGGCTGGCGCAGGACTTCGACATCACCGTGGGCGCTGCGCGGGTTGCCGCCCAGACCGCGCAGCGCATCCTGGCAGGCGAGGGCGCCTGGGCCTGGGATGCCACGGTGGTCGACATCGCCATCAATGAGGCGCCCCTGCGCTACCAGGGCCAGAGCCTGCGCATCGACCGCTTGGTGCACTGCCACCAGCCGCCCGAGCATGCAGGCTGGTGGGTGCTCGACTACAAGAGCGCCGCCTTGCCCGAGCGCCAGCCCGCTTTGCTGGCGCAGCTGCAGCGCTACCGTGTGGCCGTGTCGGGGCAAGCGCCGGGCGAACGGGTGCGGGCGGCTTTCCTCACCGGCGACGGGCGCATGGTGCCGGTGCACGACGATGGCCCAGCCGCCGTTGAAGGCGCCTTGGGCGCCGGTGCCAATCAGCCGCCGCAGGCCGTGCGGCATACTCTCGCCCCCGCGCCGGGGCCTGGCGATGCGGCTGCAGGTTCCCTCCAGGGTTCGGTCCAAGGCTCCCTGTTCTGAATTGATTGTTCTCGATCCAAAGGTTTTCCCCATGAATGCACCCACCCCCCTCGCCACCGACGCGGCCAGCCCTTTGCACTGCGATGCCGTCATCGTGGGCGGTGGCCCTGCCGGGCTGATGGCGGCCGAGGTGCTGGCACAGGCGGGCGTGGCGGTGCATCTGTTTGACGCCATGCCTTCGGTGGGGCGCAAATTTTTGCTGGCGGGCAAGGGCGGGCTCAACCTTACGCATTCCGAGCCGCACGAGCCCTTTGCCAGCCGCTACGCCGGGCGCCAGCCGCAGATCGAGCCACTGATCAAGGCCTTTGGCGGGCCCGAGGTGCGCGCCTGGGCGCAGGGGCTGGGCGTGGAGACCTTTGTGGGCACGTCGGGCCGTGTGTTCCCGGCCGACATGAAAGCCGCGCCCCTGCTGCGCGCCTGGCTGCAGCGGCTGCGCGCGCAGGGCGTGCAGTTCCACATGCGCCACCGCTGGCTGGGCTGGGCCGATGATGGTGCGCTGCGTTTTGCCGCGCCCGCAGGCGAGGTGCTGGTCACCGCCCGCGCGGTGGTGCTGGCGCTGGGCGGCGGCAGCTGGGCGCGCCTGGGGTCCGATGGTGCCTGGGGGCCACTGTTGGCCCAGCGCGGCGTGGCCGTGGCACCACTGCGCCCGGCCAACTGCGGCTTTGATGTGTTGCGTGCCGATGCGCCCGTGGGCGAAACGCGCCGTGCGTTTTTGCGGGAGCTGCTGGGCCGCACGCCCACGCCGGCCGTAGGCTGGACGCCGCATTTTGCCGAGCGTTTTGCAGGCCAGCCTTTCAAGACCGTGGCGCTCGGTTTCACCGACAGCCAGGGCCGCAGTTTCTGCCGAAGGGGCGAATTTGTGGTCACGGCCACCGGGGTGGAGGGCAGCCTGGTTTACGCCGCCTCACACCTGCTGCGCGACGAGATCGAGGCCCACGGCCACGCCACGTTCCACCTCGATCTGCTGCCGGACCACAGCCCGGAGCGTGTGCTGGTGGAGGTGCGCCACCCGCGTGGCTCGCGGTCGCTGTCGAGCCACCTCAAGAGCCGTCTGGGCCTGGACGGCATCAAGGCCGGCATCCTGTACGAACACCTGGGCAAGGACGGCATGAACGATCCCGTGGCACTGGCCCACGCGATCAAGGCCTTGCCCATCACTGTGGTGGCAACGCGCCCCATCGACGAGGCCATCAGCACGGCGGGCGGCGTGGCGTTCGAGGCGCTGGACGAGCACCTCATGGCGACCGCCGCGCCCGGCGTGTTCTGTGCCGGCGAAATGCTCGACTGGGAAGCGCCGACCGGCGGCTATCTGCTCACGGCCAGCCTGGCCAGCGGCCTGCGGGCGGGGCAGGGCGTTTTGATGTTTTTGGACGCTAGTGCTCAGGAATAAAGCACTGATTGCTATTGAAAATGTAGCATTTTGTGCGCAGTTATAGCACCAGTTTCTGCGCAGGCCAAGGCGCGAAGACGGGTGCCGTGGGTCCTGGCCTACCACCGGCGCACCGGCCCCGTGTCCACATGCACAAACTGCTCGCGCGGGTAAAAGCCCACGCCACCCATGCCCAGCGATAGCGCCGCATCGCGCAAGTCGGCCAGCGGCACGCCGGGCAGGCGCACGTCGATGGCCTTGCCGTCCATGTGCAGGCTGTGTTTGGCCACACCGCCGCCGCGTGTGGTGCGCAGCGTCTGGTTGGTCGCGGGGCTGCGATAGCCTGAAATGATCTGGAAGGGCTGCTGCACGCGCAACTCCTGACGGATCTGGTGCAGCAGGTGAAACAGCCGCGGGTCCATCAGGCCCTCCTGGCCGCTGTAATGGTCGCGCAGGAAATGGTTGAGACTGGACAGCGCCTGCGGCACCAATTGCTCGCCCAGCGCATACACCAGGGCCAGGCGCTCGCCGGTGTGGGTGTGGTCCAGCGACAGGCTGCGCGCACCGGGCAGGCTGGCCAGGGCGGGCTGCGCCAGCGGCAGCAGGGCCCCGGTCA
>DAOPUP010000315.1:0-3374 GCA_035350655.1 Acidovorax sp.
CGGTCACGCTGATGCGCAGGTCGCGCAGCGGACGGCCCCGCGCGTCGGTCAGCAGGCCGGTGGGGGCGGTGACCTGCGCGGGCACCCGCGCCGCCAAGGCGCCCAGACGCTCATCGACGAGTGGAATGACGCGTTCAGCCATGGCGGGACTTGGTCAGCATTGCAGGTGGACGCATGCGCCGCATTTTCTCACTCCAGCCAGCGCATGTTCTGCAGGATTTCCTCGAAGAAGCTGCGCAGCGTCAGCGTGCCCATGCTGAAGGGGTCGAAATCCGCGCTGCCGGAGTACTTGAGGAACAGCTGCCGGTTGGTGTCCAGCGAGGTCAGCAGCCCCATGGACCAGCTGGTGAAGCGCCGGTGTGCAATTTCGCCGAAGTCCAGCACGGCTGAATCCTGGTGGCGTGTGTCCTTGAGCAAGCGGTGGTAGAGCGCATTCACGGCCGCGCGGTCCCCTTCGAGTTGCTGCAAAAAGATGCCGTTGTTCAGGCACAGCACGCCGGTAATGCCCGCGCGGGCATTGTTGCGGTGCGATGTGGCCAGAATGTCTTTGACGTCCGCGGGGCCCAGCAAGCGGGAGGTGCGGCTGGCGTAGGTCAGCTGTATCAACATGGCGGTCTCCTGAACGGCGCAGTGTGTCAGGTTTGGCGCACGGGGGTGGGTGCCTGTGCCAATGGCCCTGCGCTGCGGCCCCATGGGGCGGGCACAGCATGCGCCGGTAGCCGCACGCGAGCGGTGCGCCATTTCTGCTCTGCCCCAGGGGCGCGGGCCAGGTACCCCTCGTTCGACTTGAGCGGCCATGGTGCGCCGCAGACCGTCCGAGGCCGCAGACGCACAAGGCGCGGTGATGTGTGCCGGCGATGCGTGCAGACCGCTTCCTAGGCCGGCGACTCCTGGCCTGCTTGCGCGGCGGGGGAGTCCGTCTCGGCCTGGTGCATTGACACGGCCGACGCCGTGGGGCTGCGGCGGTAGAACTGGGGATAGTATTCCTTCACGCCATCGCCGTTGAAGTCCCACCCGGTGCACTGGCCCAGGTGGCGGGGGGGCTCATTTTCGTTGGGGGCGGCAAAGACTTTGGGTACCGACTGGAAGGCGGCCGTGGCCAGGTTGAACAGCAGCTCGCGCAGGTGGGTGCAGCTGGCCACGTCACCCAGGTTTTTCTGGATGGCCTGGCGCCAGCCGCGCGCCATGCTGCAGCCCACCATGGATTGCAGCGCGGGCTGGGCCTGGGGGCAGTTCTTGAGCGGGTGGGTGTCCATGGCCACTTCAATCGCCTGCACCACCAGCTCGGGGTTGACGGTGACGCGCAGCCACATGTGGTGGATGGGCTCGCCGGCACGGCGTGTGCCGCTATGGCGGAACGAGGGCGCGTCGTGCATCTTGCTGTCGTGCAACTCGCCTTCGATGTCCCACAGCCCGTCGTCGCGCTCAAAGCCTTGGTAATGGACGCGGCGCAGGTGCCGGGCGGTGCGGGGGGCGGAGGGACTCAGGGGCATGGAGAAAAAAGAACGGTCGTGAAAAAGAGAAGGTGAGGGGGCAAGCGGCAAGGGGACATGCTACCGTCACATCGCCGAGACGTCTTTGCCGGCTTCCAGAGAGCCGCCCCGGCTGCGACCAAAACAGAGCACCTGCCGCCGGTGCCCGCATGAAACGCCACGCATCTGCGCCAGCGCATCGGCCAGCGCCTGTTCATGCTTGGTTCTGCCGCCCATCACCACCCTCCTGCGCCCGGATGGGCACGCATCGGGGCAGGGGCGATGAAGTGCCTTGGCATGGCTCCCTTGAGGGGGGCATACCAAGGGGGGCTGTTGTATTGCATGAAAATGGGATCAAGACATTATATTTAAAGGGGTTGTTGCTACTATCTCGATAGCTATTTAGGTGGTGCGGGATGCCAGGGTTTATGCCGTGGGCGGGCAGAAAAAAGGCCCGCCGCAGCGAGCCTGAGAGCCAGGACCTTGCAAGGCGGCAGGTTCAGCCGCCGTGGAATTTCACCACCAGCGGCACGATCAGCAGCGCCACGATGTTGATGATCTTGATCAGCGGGTTGACGGCGGGGCCGGCCGTGTCCTTGTAGGGGTCGCCCACGGTGTCGCCGGTCACGGCGGCCTTGTGGGCCTCGCTGCCCTTGCCGCCGTGGTGGCCGTCTTCGATGTACTTCTTGGCGTTGTCCCAGGCGCCGCCGCCCGTGCACATGGAAATCGCCACAAACAGGCCCGTGACGATGGTGCCCATGAGCAGGCCACCCAGGGCCTTGGGGCCCAGTGCCAAGCCCACCACGATGGGCACCACCACGGGCAGCAGGCTGGGGATCACCATCTCCTTGATGGCGGCAGTGGTCAGCATGTCCACGGCGCGGCCATATTCGGGCTTGGCCGTGCCTTCCATGATGCCGGGGATGTCGCGGAACTGGCGGCGCACCTCCACCACCACGGCGCCGGCCGCGCGGCCCACGGCCTCCATGGCCATGGCGCCGAACAGGTAGGGAATGAGGCCGCCGATGAACAGCCCGACGATCACGAGCGGGTCGGACAGGTCGAAGCTGATGGCGCGGCCATAGCTTTCAAGCTTGTGCGTGTAGTCGGCAAACAGCACCAGCGCGGCCAGGCCCGCCGAGCCAATCGCGTAGCCCTTGGTGACGGCCTTCGTGGTATTGCCCACGGCGTCCAGCGGGTCGGTGATGTCGCGCACGCTGCTGGGCAGCTCGGCCATTTCGGCAATGCCGCCCGCGTTGTCGGTGATGGGGCCATAGGCATCCAGCGCCACCACGATGCCCGCCATGCTCAGCATGGACATGGCCGCCACGGCAATGCCGTACAGGCCTGCCAATTGGTAGGCCGAGAGGATGGCCAGGCATACAAAGATCACCGGCCAGGCGGTAGAGCGCATCGACACGCCCAGGCCCGCAATGATGTTGGTGCCGTGGCCCGTGGTCGATGCCTGCGCGATGTGCTGCACGGGCGAATACTGCGTGCCGGTGTAGAACTCGGTGATCCACACCAGCGCGGCCGTCAGCACCAGCCCGGTGACGCAGGCGCCAAACAGCTTGATCTGGCTGCCGCTGGCGGTGATGGCGTTGTCCGGCATGATCCAGACGGTGATGAAGTAGAACGCGATGAGCGACAGCACGCCGGCAATCGCCAGGCCCTTGTACAGCGCGGGCATCACATTCTTCATGCCCGGTGAAGCCTTCACGAAGAAGCAGCCGATGATGCTGGCCACGATGGACACGGCCCCCAGCGCCAGCGGGTACACCACGGCATTGACGGGGGCGCTTACCACCAGCAGCGCGCCGAGCACCATGGTGGCGATCAGCGTCACCGCGTAGGTTTCGAACAGGTCGGCCGCCATGCCGGCGCAGTCGCCCACGTTGTCGC
>DAOPUP010000316.1:0-3327 GCA_035350655.1 Acidovorax sp.
ACCATGAGCGAGGCCGGCTGAAGCCGCCTTCTCTGATGCTGCATGGCGCGGACTTGTGCACGCCTGCGCGCCGCGCCATGCGATCGAATGCAGGTCTGCGCACATTGCGCCGGGCCTTAAGTGAAATGGACACCATGCGACAACTGTTGATTCTGCTGGGCTTGCTGACGGCATTTGCTCCTTTGACCACCGATATGTACCTGCCGGCGTTCAGTGCGATCGCCTCCGACCTGCATGCACCCATGTCGTTGGTGCAGGCCACGGTTGCGGTGTTTCTGACCGGCACGGCCTTCGGCCAGTTGATTTACGGGCCGCTGAGCGACCGCATGGGGCGCAAGGTCCCTTTGTACGGCGGGTTGTTGCTGTATGTGCTGGCATCGGCGGGCTGCGCCTTGGCCACCAACGTGGAATGGCTGCTGGTGATGCGTGGCTTGCAGGCCTTGGGCGGCAGCGCGGGCATGGTGATTGCCCGGGCGGTGGTCAGCGATCGTTTTGATAGCCTGGGCAGCGCCAGGGCACTTTCGCGCATGATGCTGGTGATGGGCGTGGCGCCCATCCTGGCGCCGCTCATGGGGGGTCAATTGCTCGACCTGTGGAACTGGCGGGCGATTTTCTGGAGCATGGCCGGATACGGGGTGCTGTGTCTGGCCTTGTGCGCCAGAGGTTTGCCGGAAAGTTTGCCGGCGGCCCGCCGCCACGCCATGAGCTGGCGCGTGCGTCTGGCAGGTTTCGCGGAGCTATTTCGGCAAAGAAGTTTCATCGCGCCCGCGCTGACCGGGGGGTTTGCCATGGCGGTCATGTTTGCCTATATCGCGGGCTCGCCGTTCGTGTTCATCGACCTGTACGGTGTGTCGCCTTCGCATTACGGCTGGCTGTTCGGACTCAACGCCTTTGGACTGATTGCGGGATCGCAATGGAATGCGCGCTTGCTGCGGCGCCACGCGCCGGGCTGGGTGCTGGATCGCGGCTTGAAGGTGCTGGTGGCAGCGACGGTCGCCCTGCTCATGGTGGATTCCTGGGCACCGCCGGTGCTGGCGTGGCGGTTGGTGCCCTTGTTCGTCGCGGTGGGCAGCCTGGGTTTGATCATGCCGAATTCGGCGGCGCTGGCCATGGGGGGGCAGGGCGCCCGCGCGGGCGTGGCCTCATCGCTGCTGGGGTTCGTTCAGTTCGTGACTTTCGGGTTGGGGGCTGCCGTGGTGTCGGCCTTGCAGGATGGCAGCGCTCGTGCCATGACGGTGACGATGCTGGTCAGTGCCTCGGTGGCCTGGGCGGTGCACCTGGGCTTCGCTCGCCAGCGCGCCTAGGGCGCACACGCCCTCCTGGGGCGGCCGCAGGCGTAGCCAGCAGACTCAGGCGGCCTGTGTTTCGATTTTTTTGACCCGGTAGTCGAGCTGGGCGCGGGTGACTCCCAGCAGTGCGGCGGCCTTGGAGATGTTGCCGCCGGTTTGCTTGAGCGCCGCCCGTGTCATGGCGTCTTCCATGTCGCCCAGGGTGGCACGGCCTTCGCGCAGCAGCCCATCGGCCAGCGCTTCCAGCGCCGCGCTGCCACTTTGCGGTTCGGCGCAAGCATCGGCCATGTCGTCGAGCGGTGTGAGCGAGCCCCCGTGGCCCACGCCCAGCAGTGCGCTGCCCTGGTGGGCGTTGTCGACACTGAACAGGTGGTGGGTGTCGATCAATTCGTCGTCCTGGCACAGGATCACGCCGCGTTCCAGCACGTTCTCCAGCTCGCGGATGTTGCCGGGCCAGGAGTGGTGCAGGATGGCCCGCATGGCCCTTGGGGTGATGCCCTGCAGCGAGCGGCCGTGCCGACGCGCGAAGCGCGCCAGGATCGCGTCGGTCAGCAGCGGGATGTCTTCGCGGCGCTCGCGCAGCGGCTGGATGACGAGCGGGAAGACGTTGAGCCGGAAGAAGAGATCTTCGCGGAAGCGGCCTTCGCGCACGGCCGTCTGCAGGTTTTCGTTGGTGGCCGTGATCACGCGCACATCGGTCTTGAGCGTCTTGTTGCTGCCCAGGCGTTCGAGCTCGCCGTTCTGCAGCACACGCAGCAGCTTGCCTTGCGCAGTCATGCTGAGCGTGGCAATTTCATCGAGGAACAGGGTGCCTCCGTTGGCTGCCTCGAAACGCCCTGCACGCGAGCTCACTGCCCCGGAGTAAGCGCCGCGCTCGATGCCGAAGAGTTCGGATTCAATCAGCTGTTCGGGGATTGCTGCGCAGTTCACCTCGATGAAGGGCTGCTCTGCGCGCCGGCTGGAGCGATGGACTTCGCGCGCGATCAGGCTCTTGCCCACACCGCTTTCACCCAGGAGTAGCACGGTGGCATGGGTGGTGGCCACGCGCAGCAGTTTGTGCCGTAGCACATGTGAGACGGTCGATGCTCCCACCACGAAGTCGTCGGGCGCGGCCGGGGTTGCGGTCGCTTGGGGGGCGATCGCGCTGGGCAGGTGGGCCGGAACGTACACCTTGGCGGGTGGCAGGGGTTGGGGCTCCAAGAAGCGCAGGTCTTCAGCGGCGTCCTCCCACTGGGCGACCGGCTTGGCGATGTTGCGGCAATGGGGGTGCCCCATGGCCCGGCATTCGATTTCACGCACGAGGATGCGTCGGCCAGCGCAGGTGCTCAGGTAACCCGAGCTGTAGCCGACCTCCGACCAGCATACGGCGTGGTTGCCCACGCCGTGGTGCTGGATGTGGCCTTCGTCTTCGATGGACTGTTTCCAGATCCATTCGCCATAAAAGGTGTCGCCGTTGAAGGGCTCGTTCGGGTTGCGCTCCAGCAGGTTCTCGGGCAGCACGAAGCCTTGCATGGCATGCATGACTGCGCCAGCGCGCATGAGCTCGTGGATGGAGGCCTGGCTACCAACGGCTTTCCAGACCATGTCGGCGTCACGGCAGCCCGCAGCGTAGCCGATGCGGGTGAGCAGCCCTCGCGCGGTGTCTGTGCCCAGCGATGCAATCAGTTCCTCTCGCATGGAGCTGAAAGCTTCGGCGTGCAGCATGACCATGCGCCGCTCGTCCAGCCAGATGCGTCCTTCGGACGGTGAGAAGCGCAACCGCGCAGCCAAATCACGAATGACCGACTGTTTCATGTCGACCAGCACCTCGGGGATGGCCACCAGGGGCTTGGTCGGATCTGGCGCGAAGGGTTTGCTCTTGTGGGGAGGGACGTACATGCGTAGCGACTTAAGAGCGATTTGATTTTCATGAATTTATGAAAAAAAGGGATGTTTGGCTATTCGGGATTCCATCAATTCATGAAATGAAATCACCGTGTTTTCCCTAGGCCATGGTGGGTTGCCAAGGGGGGCGAAAGGTGTAGGGAAAACACTGAAT
>DAOPUP010000317.1:0-3323 GCA_035350655.1 Acidovorax sp.
TGACCGGAGCCGCTACAGCATCTGCCTGTAGCGGCTTTTTGTTTTTTGCGGCCCTGTGGGTCTTTTGTTTCAGGCTTGTTGTGAACCCGTCCTCCGCCTCCGCCTCTGCATCTGCCCCGTCGGTCATTTCCGTGCCGCTATCGGCGTTGCCCGATTTCGATCCCCGTACCATTCCGGTGGTGGGGGTGGATGCGCATCTGCCCGCCGTGCCGGGGCAGGCCCAGACACCCCAGGCGCTGCGGGTGCGCTTTGCCCACCCGCCTGTGTGGACGCCCGAGGTGGTGCTGGAAAAGAAATTCATGCAGCGCGAGCCGGCCCATGCCTCCGTGCTGGTGCCCATCGTGCTGCGCGAACAGCCCATGGTGCTGCTCACCGAGCGCACGGCCCATCTGTCCACCCATTCGGGCCAGGTGGCCTTTCCGGGTGGGCGGGCAGATGCGCAAGATGCCTCCGCAGCTGACACCGCCTTGCGCGAGGCCGAGGAGGAAGTGGGGCTGGAGCGGCGCTTTGTCGAGGTGTTGGGCGCTTTGCCCACCTATGTCACCGGCTCCTCGTTCATCATCACGCCGGTGGTGGCGCTGGTGCAGCCCGACTGTGTGCTGCGCCCCAACCCCTATGAAGTGGCCGATGTGTTCGAGGTGCCGCTGGCGTTCTTGCTCAATCCGGCCCACCACCAGCGCCACCTTTTCGAGTGGCAGGGCGTGCGCCGCGAGTGGTTCTCCATGCCCTACCAGGATGGCGACAAGAATCGCTATATCTGGGGCGCCACGGCCGGCATGCTGCGCAACTTTTATCGCTTCATGCAGGCTTGATGGTGGGGCGGGCGCTTGCAGGCGCTTGTGTAACCCAACCCAAAGATGCGCCGCCGCCAGTATCATTGCCCTCCATGAGTTTCTTTGCCATCCTGTTCGCTTTGCTGGTCGAGCAGGCACGTCCTCTGGCTCGCACCAATCCCATCCATGCAGGGCTGCGTGCCTGGGCCTTGTCGGTCAGCCGCAATTTCGACGCAGGCAAGCGCCACCACGGCTGGGTGGCCTGGAGCTTGGCCGTGTTGGTTCCGGCGCTGGTCACCCTGGCCATCCACTGGGCGCTGATGCTGCTGCTGGGCTGGCCGTTTGCGGTGCTGTGGAGCGTGGCGGTGCTGTATGTCACCTTGGGCTTTCGCCAGTTCAGCCACCATTTCACGGGCATCCGCGATGCGCTGGAAGAGGGTGATGAAGACCGCGCGCGTGAGCGCCTGGCCCACTGGCAGCAGGTGGATGTCGGTGCGCTGCCGCGCAGCGAGATCGTGCGCCATGTGATCGAATATTCCGTGCTGGCAGCGCACCGCCATGTGTTTGGCGTGTTGGCGTGGTTTTCCGTGCTGGCGGCGCTGGGTCTGGGGCCCACCGGTGCGGTGCTGTACCGGCTGGCAGAATTTGTCTCGCGCTACTGGCTGTACAAGGAGCGCTCCGGGGCGCAGCCTGCCAGTCAGGCGCTGCAGCACGCCTCGGCGCAGGCCTGGACCCTGATCGACTGGCTGCCTGTGCGCATGACCGCTTTGAGTTTTGCCGTGGTGGGGAGCTTTGAAGAGGCCATTGAGGGCTGGCGCTTTCATGCGCAGCGCTTTCCCAACGACAACGACGGCGTGGTGTTGGCTGCCACGGCGGGCGCCATCAACGTGCGGCTGGGCGGTGAGGCCCTGCGTGCACGCGCCGATCTACAGACGCCGCAGGGGCTGGAAATCGAGGCTGACTTGGGGGACAGTGACAGCACCCCCGGCCGCGAGCCTGATGTGGGGCATCTGCGCAGCGTGGTGGGCCTGGTCTGGCGCTCCGTGGTGGTGTGGATGCTGGTGTTGGCGCTGTTGACCCTGGCGCGCTTGCTCGGTTGAGGGGGTTGCCGAGGCCTGGCTGCCGATGCGCCGGGCAGCTCAGTAGCGGGTGTGGCTCAACTCGGCAAACAGATCGCTATAAATTCTGTAACGACTGGCGCTGATTCCATCAGCGCCAGAGCCGTTTTCAAGTGCCTTGAGCACGCCGCAGCCCGGTTCATGGAGGTGGGTGCAGTTGTAGAACTTGCAGTCGGTGGCGTGGGCTGCGATGTCGGGCATGCAGGACGCCAGTTGCATGGGGGCGATGTGCTGCAGGCCAAACTCCTGAAAACCTGGCGAATCAATCAGGGCCGTGGTGCGGGCACTGTCCACCCAGTACCAATTGGTGCTGGTGGTGGTGTGCTTGCCCGAGTTCAGGGCCTGCGAAATCTCGCCCGTGAGCACGGTGGCACCGGGCACCAGCAGATTGATCAGCGTGCTTTTGCCCGACCCGGAGGGCCCCAGCACCAGCGTGGTCTTGCCTTGCAGGTGGTGGTGCATTAGCAGGGCGCGGTCCACGTCCCCAGACAGCGAAAGCGACAGCGGCAGCACGCCGTAATGGTGCCCGCCGCCCATGTGGCGGTAGGGCAGCAGGCGCTCCCAGGCGCGGGCAAAAGGCTCCACCAGGTCGCTCTTGTTGAGCGCGATCAGGGGTTTGATGCCGGCGGCTTCGGCGGCGATCAGGGCACGGGCCAGCTGGCTTTCCGAGAACACCGGTTCGGCGGCGATCAGGATCAGGATCTGGTCGAGGTTCGCGGCGAATGATTTGGTGCGGATTTCGTCCTGGCGGTAGAACAGGTTGCGCCGCTCCAGCACTTTTTCGATGGTGCCTTCCTCGCCTTGGCCCTTGGGAGGGGCCTGCCACAGCACGCGGTCGCCGACCACGGCCTGGCTCTTCTTGCCGCGCGGATGGCAGATGCGGCGCTGTCCGTCGGCGGTCTCCACCATGCAGTGGCGCCCGTGGCCGGCCACCACGAAACCTTCCATCAGTGCGCTGCGTTCAGTCATGGTGGTGGGTGGCGGGGCTCATGCCAGCAGGGCGTCGAGCCGGGACGCGCAATCGAAGTCGGTGGCGGAGATGCCTTGAACGTCGTGCGTGTTCAGGCGCACCACGCAACGGTTGAAGTGCACCGACAGGTCGGGGTGGTGGTCTTGTGCGTTGGCAATGAAGGCTACGGCGTTCACGAACGCAATGGTTTCGTAGTAGTTGGCGAAATGGTAAGTTTTTTCGATGGCGATCTGGGCGCCGTCGCCGCTCAGTGCCCAGCCTTCGATCTTGGCCAGATTTGCTACTATTTCTGTAGCTTTCAGCGCACGACGTGTCAGCGCTGACCAGTCTTTTTTCTTCAACATCGTGGTCATGGTTGGGCGGGCGATGGCATGCGTGCCAGCCGTTCAGAGGCGGGTGGGTGCGAATAGTAGAACTTCACATACACCGGGTCGGGCGTGAGTGTGGAGGCGTTGTCTTCGT
>DAOPUP010000318.1:0-3313 GCA_035350655.1 Acidovorax sp.
GCCTCCAGCGTGGCCGCGCTGCTCGAAGGCGTGGGCTCGGGCGCGGTGAGCAACCCGGTGAACGATGTGGCGCATGCCGAGCTGATCTTCGTGATCGGCTCCAACCCCACGGCCAACCACCCGGTGGCCGCCACGTGGATGAAGAACGCGGCACAGCGCGGCGCACGCATTGTGCTGGCCGACCCGCGTGTTACCGATCTTGGCCGCCACGCCTGGCGCACGCTGCAGTTCAAGGCCGACACCGACGTGGCCCTGATCAATGCGCTGATCCATACCGTGATCGATGAGGGGCTGGTGGATGAAGCCTTCATCAAGGGCCGCACCAGCGAATTCGAGACGCTCAAGGCCCATGTGATGGGCTGCAGCCCCGAGGCCATGGCCCCGGCGTGCGGCGTTCCGGCCGAGATGCTGCGCGAGGTGGCGCGGGCGTTTGCGCAATCGAAAGCGTCGATGATCCTCTGGGGCATGGGCGTGAGCCAGCATGTGCACGGCACGGACAACGTGCGCTGCCTGATAGCGCTGTGCGCCGTCACCGGCCAGATCGGCAAGCCCGGCGCGGGCCTGCACCCGCTGCGCGGCCAGAACAACGTGCAGGGCGCCAGCGACGCGGGGCTGATCCCCATGATGTTCCCCAACTACCAGCGCGTGGACAACGCCGAGGCGCATGGGTGGTTCGAGAATTTTTGGGGTGCCACCTTGGACGAGGCACCGGGCTACACCGTGGTCGAGATCATGCACAAGGCGCTGGCGCCCGACACCGACCCGCACAAGGTGCGCGGCATGTACATCCTGGGCGAGAACCCCGCCATGAGCGACCCCGACCTGAACCATGCGCGCCACGCGCTGGCCAGCCTGTCGCATCTGGTGGTGCAGGACATTTTCCTGACCGAAACCGCCTGGCTGGCCGACGTGGTGCTGCCCACCAGCGCCTGGCCCGAGAAGACGGGCACGGCCAGCAACACCGACCGCATGGTGCAGATGGGCCGGCGTGCGCTGAACCCGCCCGGCGATGCGCGGCCGGATCTTTGGATCATCCAGCAGATCGCAAAGCGGGTGGGTCCCTACGCTCCGCACTCCGTTTCGTCGCTGCCCCCAGAAGGGGCCGACCCCGCCTTGGGGCGGCCCTGCGGCGGGGTGGGCCTGAACTGGAACTACGAAGGTGCCGAGTCGGGCGTGGCCGCCGTGTACGACGAAATGCGCCAGGCCATGCACGCCAGCATCCAGGGCATCACCTGGGACCGCCTGGAGCGGGATTCGAGCGTGACCTACCCCTGCCTTGCCGAAGACGACCCGGGCCAGCCCATCGTTTTCACCGAGACATTCCCTACGCCCACGGGCCGTCTGAAGCTGGTGCCCGCCAGTGTGATCCCGGCCGCCGAGAAGCCCGATGCCCACTACCCGCTGGTGTTGATCACCGGGCGCCAGCTGGAGCACTGGCACACCGGCAGCATGACCCGGCGCAGCACTGTGCTTGACGCCATCGAGCCCATGGCCACGGCCTGCATGCATGGTGACGAGCTGGCGCGGCTGGGGGTGCTGCCCGGTGCGCTGGTGGGAATCCGTTCGCGGCGCGGCAGCGTGCAGGTGCGGCTGCGGCGCGACGACGGCATGCCGCGCGGCACGGTGTTCATGCCCTTTGCCTATGTGGAGGCGGCGGCCAATCTGCTCACGAATGCGGCACTCGACCCGTTTGGCAAGATTCCGGAATTCAAGTATTGCGCCGTGGCCGTCGAGGTGCTGCAGGCCACCGGCGAAGGTGCCTGACGCAGAGCGGCCCCTGCCTTGCCTGCCGGGCATTGCGGGCATTGCAGTCTACCGGGGCGACTCCGGGGTAAAGTCTGCGCCCATGACTGAGCGCCCCTACACCGACGTTGCCGTGATCATGCGGTGCGAGCACATCGACAACCGCTGGCAGCCCTGGCGCTGGTCGCTGGCCGAGGTGGTGATCAATGACCCTGCGTTTGGCAGCGGGCCCAGCCAGCTGCTCAATGACGAGCGCGAGCAGTGCTGGAGGTTCCCGGGGTTCCGGGTCGAACTGTTCCGTGACGATGCCGAGGGCTACCACCTGAACCTCACTTCGCCGGCCCCCTGCTGGTTTGTGCTGTGGCGTCTGGACGAGGACCCCGGCACCGGCGCGATCCCGCTGGCCCGCCCTGTGGAGGTGAGCCTGAGCTACCACGACGCTGGCCGCTGGCTGGACGCGCAGGAAACCGTAGAGCAGGTGCCCGCAGCGCCCGAGGTGGTGGCGGCCCTGAGCGCTTTCGTGGCCGAGCATTACCAGCCCGAGCCCAAGCGCCGCAAGCGCCCTGACAGCTTCCGGCCGTTGCAGGACCGATTTGGCAACCCCGCCTCTGTGTCCACGGACAAGCCGCGCGGTGGTGGTGCTGGAGGAGGCGCTGGCCGTGGCTGACGGATTTCTTGGGCGCTGGTCGCGCCGCAAGCAGGATGTACTGGCGGGCAAGCCGGTGCAGGACCCGCCACCGCCTGCTCCGGCTCCGCAGGCAGTAACCCCCGCTCCAGCGCCTGTGGCGGCGTCTGCTCCGCCATCGGCCCAATCGGCCCCGGATGCGCCGCCACCGCCCCCCACGTTGGCCGACGCCGAGGCCCTCACGCCCACGTCCGATTTCAAGCCCTTCGTGGCCCGCGCCGTGTCGCCCGAGGTGCGCAACCTGGCCATGAAAAAGCTGTTTGCCGACCCCCACTTCAATGTGATGGATGGGCTCGACATCTACGTGGGCGACTACACCCAGCCCGATCCGCTGCCCGCCGGCATGCTGCACCAGATGGCCAGCGCCCACGCGATGGGTTTCTTTGACCATGAGAAGAAGGCGCAGGCCGCTTCCGATGTGCTGGCCGATAGCACTGGCGCAGGCGCAGACACGCAGACACCAACAACAGCCCCAGCCATCGCTCAGCCTCGGGATGACGCGCAGAAGGCGTGGCCTTCAGACGTGGCACAGTCCGAGGTGTGCCACGCGCTTCCCAGCGATCCATCCAGCGAGCCTGAAGTGGCCACCCGCTCCCACCTGGACGCGGTGGCCATGCCCGCCAGCCCTACACACCATGACCAAGACGCTCCTTTGCGATTGCAACCAGACGATGCCCCTCAACGCCAAGGCGTTGGGCGCGGCGCTGCATGAAGACCTGACCCTTCATTCCACCTTGTGCCGGCGCGACGCGGGGGCTTTTCAGAAAGCCATCCAGTCCGGACAGGACGTGGTGGTGGCCTGCACCCAGGAGCAGCGCCTGTTCGGCGATCTGGGCCAGCAGACCGAGGGGGCGGTGTCGCCTATCCGCTTTGTGAACATCCGCG
>DAOPUP010000319.1:0-3313 GCA_035350655.1 Acidovorax sp.
CAGTGCGGCCCAACACCAAGCTGTTCTTTGGCGAAACGGTGGGCAACCCGGGCCTGGAGGTGCTGGACATCCCCACCGTTTCTTCAATAGCCCACGAGGCCGGCGTACCGCTGCTGGTGGACTCCACCCTCACCTCGCCGTGGCTCATCAAGCCGTTCGAGCATGGCGCAGACCTGGTCTACCACTCGGCCACCAAGTTCCTGTCGGGCCACGGCACCGTGGTGGGCGGCATCGTGGTCGACGGCGGCAGCTTTGACTGGGATGGCCCGAAATCCGCCGGCAAGTTTGCCGAGCTGACCCAACCCTACGACGGTTTTCACAACATGGTGTTCACCGAAGAAAGCAGCGTGGGCGCCTTTCTGCTGCGCGCCCGCCGCGAGGGCCTGCGCGACTTTGGCGCCTGCATGAGCCCGCACACGGCCTGGCTCATCCTGCAAGGCATTGAGACCCTGCCGCTGCGCATGGCGCAGCACATGCGCAACACCGAGAAGGTGGTCGAGTTTTTGGCGGCGCAGCCCTTTGTGTCGCGCGTGGGCCACCCCATGCTGGCTTCGCACACCAGCCATGCGCTGGCGCAAAAGCTGCTGCCACGCGGCGCTGGCTCGGTGTTCAGCTTTGACCTCAAGGGCAACCGCGAGCAGGGCAAGAAGTTCATCGAAACCCTCAAGGTCTTCAGCCACCTGGCCAACGTGGGCGACTGCCGCAGCCTGGTGATCCACCCGGCCAGCACCACGCATTTCCGCATGAGCGACGAGGCCCTGGCCGATGCGGGCATCACCCAGGGCACGATCCGCCTGTCCATTGGCCTGGAAGATGCCGATGACCTGATCGACGATCTCAAGCGCGCGCTGAAAGCCGCCGAGAAAGCGGGGGCCTGACCATGCACATTCAAGTCAACGGCGCTGCCATTTATTGCTACACCGGCGGCAAGGCGTTTGATGCCGCCAAGCCCACGGTGGTGTTCATCCACGGCGTGCTCAACGACCACAGCGTGTGGGCCTTGCAAAGCCGCTACATGGCCAACCACGGCTGGAACGTGCTGGCCGTCGATCTGCCCGGCCATTGCCGCAGCGGCGGCGATGCGCCGGCCAGCGTCGAGCAAGGCGCTGCGTTTGTGGCGGCGCTGCTCGATGCCCTGGGCATTGACCGCACCGCGCTGATCGGCCACAGCTGGGGCTCGCTGATTGCGCTGGAAGCGGCAGCCCAGCTGGGCCCACGCGTGAGCCATCTGGTGCTGGTGGGCACGGCCTACCCCATGAAAGTGTCGCCCGCACTCATTGAATCGGCATTGAACGAGCCCGAGAAGGCGCTGCGCATCGTCAACGTGTTCTCGCGCAGCACGCTGGCACCGCCCTCGGGTGCGGGCTTTTGGGTGTATGGCGCGGGCATGGCGTTGGGCCGCAAGGTGCTGCGCAGCAACCCGCAGGTCAACCTGTTCCACCGGGGCTTCGTGGCCTGTGACCGCTATGCCAACGGCGAGCAGGCCATGGCCCAGGTGCAGTGCCCGGTGCTGTTTGTGCTGGGGGCACAAGACCAGATGACGGCACCCAAGGCCGCGCAGGGGCTGATCGCCATTGCCCGCAACGCGGGCCGGGCCGTGCAGGTGGTCAACCTGCCCGTTGGGCACCACCAGATGACCGAGGCCCCCGACGGCACGCTGATGGCCATCTGGAATTATTTAAAAACCAGATCGCTCGATCATTGATCCGGCCCTCTGAAGTTTGAATAAATTCGTCTATGCCCCTGGAAGTAATGTTTAAAAACTTATGATTTAACGGGGCCTGATCTATAGATGAGTACCATGCAAAAAGTAAACAGGAGAGAGAAATGGAAAAACTAATAATCGCAGCATTTGTGGCTGCTTTGACTGGGTGCGCGACAAGCTCTAGTGGCGTAGCTCCCTTAGGCGACGGTCGCTACATGCTTCACGGCTCTGACCTTACTGGTTGGGGCGCGCCCAATGAGGTCAAGGCCGCGCTTTTAAAAGAGGCTGGCGAATACTGCGCTAAACAAGGCAAAGAGCTCACCCAGGTTGGTCACACGGGCAACGAGGCTGGATTTTTCACCACTGCCTCTGCTGATGTGACGTTTCGCTGCAAGTGATACAACGCCCATCTATTGAGCCGCTCAGTCAAGTTTCTATTTAGTGTTGATCCGGCCCTTGGAAGTTTGAATAAACTCGATTCTTTCCCTGGAATCAATGTTCGAAAACTTATAACTTCCTAGGCCTGATTTACAACAACATGCCACAGATCAAGCCCGTTCGCCCTGAGCTCGCCGAAGGGCTGCCGCAGGTGCTCGCATGGCTTCGAAAAGCTCAGCCCGAACGACTTGCGGCAATGCAGCTGAGACGGGCAGCCATTCAGGTCATATAGACCTCTAGCGCTTGCACCGTAAGCGCTATCAGCTATTCTTTTTGAAGCAAATCCGACAGATGCAGTTGCGCCAACCCGGCGTTGCTCCACAGCGGCTCCAGGCTGCCGGAGCGGTCCAGCAGCAGGCGCTGCAGCAAGGGCTCCAGCAGGGTGGTGGCGGGATCGACCAGCAGCACATAGCGCGGCTCGGGCTCGTCGCCCGCGCTGTGCGCCGGATCGCTGGTGCGCCCCACCCAGTCGAGCGTGGTCAGGGCATCGAGCACCGGCGCCAGCTGCAGCACATCCACGCGCAGCAGCTGCGCAAGCTGGCCGGCACGCAGCCCCTTGCCGATATGGCGGCGCGCGCAGTACAACTCCTGTAGCGCCTCCACCGCCAGCTGAAAAGCCCAGCCCGGCACCGTGCCGCGCCGCGCCACGCCGGCCAGCAAACTGGGCAGGTAGGCCGTGACCACCGCGCCCAGCAGCACGATGACCCACGCCACATAAATCCAGACCAGCAAGATGGGCAGCGTGGCAAAGGTGCCATACACCACGGAATAGGTCGGCACCTTGCCCAGGTAAATGGCCAGCACCTTCTTGGCCAGTTCCATGCAAGTGGCCACAAACAGGCCGCCAGTCCAGGCATGGCGCCATTTCACCGGCGTGTTGGGCACATAGTGGTAGAGCGCCGCCATGCTGGCTGCCAGGATGAAGAACTCGATGGAATCAAACAACAGGCGCACCCCGTTGGGCACGGCCCGCACCAGCCCGCCCGAGGCCGACATGGCATAGGACGTGAGCGCCAGGCTGGCGCCCAGCACCAGCGGCCCCAGTGTCATCGCGGCCCAGTAGATCAGCACCCGCTGGCCCAGCGGCCGCAGGCGCCGCACGCGCCAGATGTTGTTGAGGGTGCGGTCAATGGTCAAAATCAGCGCCAGCGCCGTCACCAGCAAAATGCT
>DAOPUP010000320.1:0-3293 GCA_035350655.1 Acidovorax sp.
ACGGGCGGCTCGGCGGGCATTGCAACCACCGGAGGCGACCAGCCGTAAGGGTCTGCATAGTAGTAAGGGTAAGCCGGGCGATAAACGGGGTAGCCGAAACCCGGGCCCAGGTAAAGGCCGATGCCGACCCGCGCACCACCCCGCGGTCCATGGCTGTGCCCGCCCCGATCAGCCCACGCCACGCCGCTCACGGCCAGCGCGGCGAGGGCCGTGATTGCTAAAGCGAGCGGCCGCAGTTTTTGCCACATCATGATTTCACCTTGGTGATCTGTATGCATGTTGTTGGGGGCCAGCGCCGGGCAAAAGTTCCTGCCCCTGCGACTGGCATGGCCGCCAAGAGGCCGGGCACCCTCGCTGCCATGAAGCGGGCGCCAGGCCGGAAGCGCGATGCACAGCCTACCGGCATCGTTGGGCTGGAATAATGGTAAAAATGGGCTCTAGTGCTTTATTTGAAAGCGCTAATAACTATTAAATACATAGCATTTACGAGGAAAAAGACCATGAGCAAATCACTGCGCCTTTCCGAAAAATGGTTCCGCCGGGGCCTGTGGCTGGTGGCGCTGGTGTTTGCCGGCTTTCTCATTGGGCTGGGCGGCACCGTCGTGGGTGATCTGCCCCAGGTCGAAGCGCCGCTGCGCGTGGATGATTTCCTGGACCGCGCCGCCGCCGAGACGCTGCGCGCACAGGTCAAGCAGGCGCGCCAGGCCGAGCAAGACGCGCAGACCGCGCTGGAGCAGGCCCAGCTGCAGCGCAGCAAGACCCGTAGCGAAAGCCAGGCCGCGCGCGAGACCTTCAGCCATTGGCTGGCCACGCGCAGCGTGACCCAGCGCGCCGAGCACGACCCCGAGGTGCTGGCCCGCACGCGGGCACTCGATGCACTCCAGCAGGCTGAACGCACGACCCAGCAGGCGGTCGAGGCGCAGCAGCAGGCCGCCCTCGATGCCCGCCAAGCCGCCGCCGCCCGGCAGGAACAGTTGAACCGGATGGAAGCCGACGGCACCGTGAAGCTCAATGCCGAGCGCCGCAAGGTCGAGCTGCGCGTGTTCCTGTACCGCCTGGCGCTCACCTTGCCGCTGCTGGCCGTGGCGGGCTGGCTTTTCGTCAAGAAGCGCAAGGGCACGTACTGGCCCTTTGTGTGGGGCTTCATTTTCTTCGCGCTGTTCGCGTTTTTCGTGGAGTTGGTGCCCTACCTTCCGAGCTACGGCGGCTATGTGCGCTATGTGGTGGGCATCGCCATCACGGCGCTGGTCGGGCGCTATGCCATCGTGGCGCTCAACCGCTACCTGGAGCGGCAAAAGCAGGCCGAGTCCCTGTCCGACCAGGAGCGCCGCAAGGAACTGGGCTACGACGTGGCCCTGGCGCGCCTGACCAAAAGCGTGTGCCCGGGCTGCGAGCGCCCGGTCGATCTGAAGAACGAGAAGATCGACTTTTGCCCGCATTGCGGCATCGGCCTGTTTGACCACTGCGGCCACTGCCGCACGCGCAAGAGCGCATTTGCACGCTTTTGCCATGCGTGCGGCGCGGGGGCGCAGGCCAGCCCGCCGGCGGCCCCCGCGCCTGTTGCATCCGCGTGATACAAAGGCAAGGTGGCGTTCGGGGGCTTTACTCCGTGCGCCGCAGGTCACCGTCCTTCACCTCACTCCGGGAGCATTTATGGGTTTCTTCTCCAATATCTTTGCCAAGATTTTCCCGTCGGCCAACGCTGCCGAGGTGGTGGTGGCACCACCGGCCGGCGCCGGCGCGCCCCCCGCCCCCGCGGCACCGGCGTCCATCCCGCTGGGGGACGTGGCCCCCATCCTGGATGCCATGCCCGGCGCCAGCGCGCTGAACTGGCGCACCTCCATCGTCGACCTGCTCAAGCTGCTGGGCCTCGATAGCAGCCTGGCGGCGCGCAAGCAGCTGGCCGGTGAGCTGCTTTACAGCGGAAACGACGAACCCGGCTCGGCTGCTTGGAACATCTGGCTGCACAAGCAGGTGATGCGCAGCATCGCCGCCAACGGTGGCACGCTGCCGCCCGAGCTGCGCGACTGATCTGCGCCGCGGCGCGTGAATCGCATCCGCAGGCCCCTGCCATCCCGCATGGCAGGGGCCTTTTCTTTGGGCTTCGAGGTGAGGGTTCGGACCCGCCCGTGCATCCCTGACGGAGCCGCGCACGGGTGGGCAGGTGCCATGTTCGGCCTCAACGCCGGCGCCAGCGCTGCTGCCACTGGCGCCGGATCACCCGCGCCATGCGCCAGGCCCAGGATGCCCGCGCGCGCGCCAGCACGGCGTGCTTGATGCCCATCCAGCGCACATACGTCCAGGCAAACCAGTGCAACCGCATGAGCGCGGGCTGCGTCAGCGTGAACAGCCGGGCCACCACGGCGGTGCCCACCACCTTGGCCAGCACGATCACCAGCATGCCCAGCAGTACCTGCCCGCGCCCCACGGCCCACAGGGCCAGCAGCTTGACGGGCAGCAGCAGGGCCGTGGGCACGAGAAAGACCGCCACGGCGGCCCAGGGCGGCAGGGCGCGCACGCGCCCCTCCATCCAGCGCAGGCCGGGCCAGCGGCCCATGCGTGCCAGCAGCCGCTGCAGCGGCTCCCAGCCCCATTCCTCGAACAGGATGGCAAGCGCCAGCAGCCCGCTGCCCAGGCCGGTCAGCGCCCGCAGGGGCCAGTGCAGCAGGCGGCGCAGCAATGTTTGAATGATTTTGGCCTTTTGTGCTTATGAATAAAGCACTTTACGCTATTGAAATAATAGCTTTCTGGCTTGCGTTGCGATCACGCTGCGTTCACACGCCCCGCGCCCGGTCCGCCTTGAATTGCGCCCGGAACTCGCCGAACTGCCCCGCATCCAGCGCTTCGCGCACTTCGCGCATGAGGTTCAGGTAGTAGTGCAGGTTGTGGATGGTGGTGAGCATGGGGCCGAGCATTTCGCCGCAGCGGTCGAGGTGGTGCAGGTAGGCGCGGCTGAAGCCATCGCGTCCGCCTTCGCTCCACGGCACGCCCGAGCTGCCGGCGCAGGCATGGCAGCTGCAGGTGGTGTCAAGCGGCTGGTGGTCGCTCTTGTGGCGGGCGTTGCGGATTTTCAGGTCGCCAAAGCGCGTGAACAGCGTGCCGTTGCGCGCATTGCGCGTGGGCATGACGCAGTCGAACATGTCCACGCCCTGGGCCACGCCTTCGACCAGGTCTTCGGGCGTGCCCACGCCCATCAGGTAGCGCGGCTTGTGGGCGGGCAGCAGGTGGGGGGTGTGCGCCATGATGCGCAGCATTTCGTCCTTGGGCTCGCCCACGCTCACGCCGCCCACGGC
>DAOPUP010000321.1:0-3278 GCA_035350655.1 Acidovorax sp.
GAGCAAGGCAGCTACACCGGCGCGGCGGCGCGCCTGGGCGTGAGCAAGGCCGCCATGAGCCAGCACATTGCCGAGCTGGAGCGCGCTGCGGGCGTGCCTCTGGTGCGGCGCACCACACGCAGCGTGGGCCTGACCGAAGCCGGGCGGCAGCTGGTAAACGACACGCGTGGCGCCTTCGAACGCATTGCCGAAAGCTTTGCCGGCGTGCGCGACCGCGCCGGCAAGCCCCATGGCCTGCTGCGCGTCACCGCCCCCGTGGCGCTGGCACGCCAGCAACTGGTGCCCCGGCTGCCCGCGTTTTTGCGTGCCTACCCGGAAGTGCGGCTGGAGCTGGACCTGTCGGACCAGCTGCGTTCGCTCAGCCTCGAAGGGCTGGATCTGGCCATCCGCCACACCGCCGCGCCTCCCGACACCCATGTCGCCTGGCTGCTGTGCAGCACGCGGTCGGTGCTGGTGGCCCACCGCACCTACCTGCGCCGCACCGGCACGCCCCGCACGCCCGACGACCTGCGCCAGCACGACTGCCTGCACTACCCCCGCACCCAGGAAGCCCCGGCATGGACCTTCGAGCCCCTGGCCCCAGGCGCCTCTCCACGCCTGACCGTACCCGTGACCGGCCCCCTGACCGCCAGCAACAGCGAGGCCCTGCGCGATGCCGCACTGGCGGGCCTGGGCATTGCACTGGTGCCCGACTTCAGCGCCCAGGCTGCGTTGCAGGCAGGCAAGCTGGTCGAGGTGCTGCCGGATTGGCGCCCCGTCGGCACCTTCAGCGAGACCATCCACGCGATCCGCCCCTACTCGGCCCATGTGCCGCGTGCGGTGGCGGTTTTCGTGGAATGGCTGCGCGAAGCCTTTGCCTCCGGCTTCAGGGCCTGACGTAATAATGGCTTGCCACTACTTTGTGATTGACTGCTCCCTATAGAAAACGCTGCCATGCACCCCATCACCCCCCAGCAGGCGCACCCCTTGTTCAACACGGCCGCCACCCGGCGCATGGAACAGCAGGCGGCAGCAACCCTTGCGCCGCACACCCTCATGCAGCGCGCCGGCCTGGCGGTGGCCCGGCTGGCACAAGCGCTGGCACCCCATGCCCGCACTGTGTGGCTTGCCTGCGGCCCGGGCAACAACGGCGGCGACGGGCTGGAGGCCGCCATGCACCTGCAGCGCGCGGGGCGGCGCGTGGTGGTGACCTGGCTGGGCACCCCGGAACACGCGCCCGCCGATGCCCGCCAGTCGTGGCAGCGCGCGCTGGCCGAGGGCGTTATGTGGGCCGATGAAGCGCCCCCCGGCATGACTGCGGCAGACCTGTGTATCGATGCCCTGCTGGGCATTGGCATCTCATCCACCGCCCCAGCCCGTGCGCCCGACCACCGGCTGCTGGCCCTGCTGGCGGCCCTGCAGCACAACCCTGCGCCCGTGCTGGCCGTCGACCTGCCCTCGGGCCTGGATGCCGACACCGGCCAGTTCGCTGCGGGCTTGGCCTTGCCCACAGCGCCCGCATCGCGCCAACAACCCCCACCGCGCCACACGCTTAGCCTGCTCACACTCAAGCCCGGCCTGTTCACCGCTGCGGGGCGCGACGCGGCCGGCAGCGTGTGGCTGGATGATCTGGGCGTATCCCAAGAACAAGAGCCCCCCAGCGCCTGGCTGGCCGGCCCCGCCCTGCCCTCACCGCGCAGCCACGCCAGCCACGCCAGCCACAAGGGCAGCTATGGCGACGTGGCCATTGTGGGCGGCGAGGGCCTGGCGGCACGCGGCCTGGGCATGACGGGCGCGGCGCTGCTGGCAGCGTCGGCTGCATTGCACGCCGGCGCGGGCCGGGTGCTGGTGGCCTTGCTCGATGACGGCCGGATGGCGCTGGATGGCGCGCAGCCCGAGCTGATGTTTCGCCACTTTGACGCACTGGCGCTGGAACAGCTCACGGTGGTGTGCGGCTGTGGCGGCGGCGAGGCGGTGCGCGCGGTGCTGCCCGCCGTGCTGGCAAAAGCCGCCCGGTTGGTGCTGGACGCCGATGCGCTCAACGCCGTGGCATCCGACACCGCGCTGCGCGCCGGGGTCGTGTCACGCGCCGCACAGGGGCTGCCCACCGTGCTGACACCCCACCCCCTCGAAGCGGCGCGTCTGCTAGGCCTGTCTACCGCCGAGGTGCAGGCCAACCGTCTTCACGCGGCGCAGTCACTGGCGGAGCAGTTCGACTGCGTGGCCGTGCTCAAGGGCTCGGGAACGGTGATCGCGGCCCCCGGTCAGCCTCCAATCCTCAACCCCACCGGCAACGCACGGCTCGCTACGGCGGGTACGGGGGACGTGCTGGCGGGCATGGTGGGAGCGCACCTGGCGGCAGGTGCACCAGCGCTGCGGGCTGCATCACAAGCCGTGTACCAGCATGGCCTTGCCGCCGACCGCTGGCCTGAAGGGCGCGCACTGACGGCCAGTGCCTTGGCGCGCCATATCACGGGAAATTAGGCATAAAAATAGCCGCTAGCCATTTTAAATAAAGGACCAGCAGCTATCATTAAAGAAGCAATTCAACCACCGCTGCGGCGCGGTGGGCTGCCCCGAACTCAGCTGCGACGCGGTTTGCGGCTCTTGCTTTTGCCAGCGTTACCGCTGGAGCTGGCTTTTTTGCCCGATGCCTTGGCCTTGCCAGGAGCGCGCGCCGCCTGCTCCCGGGTCATGGTGACATGCTCGGAGACAGACGCCTCAGGCGCAGGCGCACGCTTGCGGCCCGCCGAGCGGCCACCCGCCTTGCGCGCGCCCGCAGACTCGGGCGCCACGCCCTTGTCCTTGAGTGCACGGCCCAGCAGCTCCTCGCCCTCACGTATCAGGCGGAAATCGATCTTGCGCCCGTCCAAATCCACGCGGCTGACCTGCACACGCACCCGCGTGCCAATCGAATAGCGGATACCCGTGCGTTCGCCGCGCAGCTCCTGGCGTGCCTCGTCGAACTTGAAGTATTCGCCGCCCAGTTCGGTGATGTGCACCAGGCCTTCAACATACATCGCGTCCAGCGTGACGAAGATGCCGAAACTCGTGGCGGCGCTGACCATGCCGCTGTATTCCTCGCCCAGGTGCTCGCGCATGTATTTGCACTTGAGCCAGGCCTCAACATCGCGGCTGGCCTCGTCGGCGCGGCGCTCGTTGGCGCTGCAATGCAGGCCCGCAGCCTCCCAGGCCTGGGTGTCGCGGCTGAGGGGCGGCACATCCTGGCGCGGCTTGGTGCCCGGCGCCGCCACGCGGGCCGCCAGGCGCTTGGCCAGCTTGGCATGCGCCTCGCCGGG
>DAOPUP010000322.1:0-3276 GCA_035350655.1 Acidovorax sp.
AAAATCTGCCGCAACTGCAAGATCATCCGCCGCAAGGGTGTGGTGCGCGTGATCTGCACGGATCTGCGTCACAAGCAGCGCCAAGGTTGATTGGAAAGTATTAGAGGACGCATATGGCACGTATCGCTGGCATTAACATTCCGCCGCACAAGCACGCGGAAATCGGTCTGACCGCTATTTTTGGCATTGGTCGCACCCGCGCTCGCAAAATTTGCGAAGCAACTGGCATCGCTTACAGCAAGAAGATCAAAGATCTTTCTGATAGCGATCTGGAAAAAATTCGCGAGCAAATCGAGCAGTTCACCATTGAAGGTGATCTGCGCCGCGAAACCACGATGAACATCAAGCGCTTGATGGACATCGGCTGCTATCGTGGCTTCCGCCATCGCCGCGGTCTGCCAATGCGTGGTCAGCGCACCCGTACCAATGCACGCACTCGCAAGGGTCCGCGCAAGGGTGCAGCTGCACTGAAGAAATAAAGAGATTGAAAGATCAACATGGCCAAGTCTCCAGCCAATAACGCAGCTCAGCGCGTTCGCAAGAAGGTTCGCAAGAACGTTTCGGACGGCATTGCACACGTGCACGCTTCGTTCAATAACACCATCATCACGATCACCGATCGCCAGGGCAATGCCCTGTCGTGGGCATCTTCCGGTGGCCAAGGTTTCAAGGGCTCGCGCAAGTCCACCCCGTTCGCTGCCCAGGTGGCGTCGGAAGTGGCGGGTCGCGCTGCCATCGACCAAGGCATCAAGAACCTTGACGTTGAAATCAAGGGTCCTGGTCCTGGCCGTGAATCGTCGGTGCGCGCTCTGGGCGCACTGGGCATCCGCATCACGTCGATCGCCGATGTGACGCCAGTGCCGCATAACGGCTGCCGCCCTCAAAAGCGTCGTCGTATCTAATCTCTCTAAGCCCACCGCCGCCTGTGAACGCGCAAGCGCCTCAGGCGGCTCCCGCAATGGTTTGCGGTAGATGACACAAAGGAAGCTCAAGTGGCACGTTACCTCGGCCCCAAGGCCAAACTCTCCCGCCGTGAAGGCACGGACCTGTTCCTCAAGAGCGCCCGTCGCTCCATTGCAGACAAGTCCAAGTTCGATTCCAAGCCTGGTCAGCATGGCCGCACTTCGGGTGCGCGTACCTCTGACTACGGTCTGCAACTGCGTGAAAAGCAGAAAGTTAAGCGCATGTACGGCGTGCTGGAAAAGCAATTCCGCCGCTACTTCGAAGCTGCCGACAGCCGCAAGGGCAATACTGGTGCCAACCTGCTGTTCCTGCTCGAATCCCGCCTCGATAACGTGGTGTATCGCATGGGCTTCGGTTCGACCCGGGCCGAAGCCCGCCAGCTGGTGTCGCACAAGGCGATCACCGTGAACGGCAAGTCCGTGAACATCGCTTCGTACCTCGTGAAGACGGGTGATGTGGTGGCTGTGCGCGAAAAGTCCAAGAAGCAAAACCGGATTGTGGAAGCCCTGCAATTGGCCGCGCAAGTGGGCATGCCTGCATGGGTCGACGTGAACGCAGAAAAGGCCGAAGGTATCTTCAAGAAGGTGCCGGACCGTGATGAATTTGGCGCCGATATCAACGAATCTCTGATCGTTGAGTTGTACTCGCGCTAATCGCTCGGTACGTATTTCGAAAAAACCGTCCCTAAACCGCGAGGCATCGCGGTTTAGGCGCTTCACCAGCCTTACCGGTGTAACGAGCTGGGGGTATTGAGAGGAAGTCTGAATGCAAACCAATTTGCTGAAACCCAAGGCGATCACTGTCGAACAACTTGGCCACAATCGTGCCAAGGTCGCGCTGGAGCCGTTCGAGCGTGGATACGGCCACACATTGGGCAATGCCATTCGGCGAGTTCTGCTCTCGTCCATGGTGGGTTACTCAGCGACGGAAGTCACGATTGCGGGCGTGCTGCACGAGTACTCCTCCATTGACGGCGTCCAAGAGGATGTGGTCAACATTCTTTTGAACCTCAAGGGCGTGGTATTTAAGCTGCACAACCGTGATGAAGTGACGTTGAGCCTGCGCAAAGACGGCGAAGGTGTGGTCACGGCACGTGATGTCCAGACCCCGCACGACGTCGAAATCGTCAACCCTGATCATGTGATTGCCAATCTGTCTGCCGGTGGCAAGCTGGACATGCAAATCAAGGTCGAAAAGGGTCGCGGCTACGTTCCTGGTAACCTGCGCCGCTACGCCGATGAATCGACCAAGTCGATTGGCCGTATCGTCCTGGATGCGTCCTTCTCTCCTGTGAAGCGCGTCAGCTACACGGTGGAAAGTGCACGTGTTGAGCAGCGTACCGACCTGGATAAGTTGGTCGTCGAGATCGAAACCAATGGTGCCATCACTGCCGAAGATGCAGTGCGCGCATCGGCCAAGATTTTGGTGGAGCAACTGGCTGTGTTCGCACAGCTCGAAGGTGGCGAGTTGGCTGCGTTTGATGCGCCTGCAGGCCCACGAGGCGGTGCTGCGTTCGATCCTATCCTGCTGCGTCCTGTGGACGAGTTGGAGTTGACCGTGCGCTCCGCCAACTGCCTGAAGGCCGAGAACATCTACTACATCGGTGACCTGATCCAGCGCACCGAAAACGAGCTGCTCAAGACCCCTAACCTGGGTCGCAAGTCGCTCAATGAGATCAAGGAAGTGCTTGCTTCGCGCGGTCTCACGCTGGGGATGAAGCTGGAAAACTGGCCACCCGCCGGTTTGGACAAGCGTTAAGTTATAATTTTCGGTTCCCTTCGTTGGGACAGTGCCTCGGGCAGTACCTGATACGGCTGCCTGATTTAATTACATAGTAGGAAAAAGCACCATGCGCCACGGACACGGCCTTCGCAAACTCAATCGCACCAGCTCGCACCGCCTCGCGATGCTTCAGAACATGATGAACTCGCTCATCGAACATGAAGCCATCAAGACCACGGTTCCCAAGGCCAAGGAATTGCGCCGTGTGATCGAACCCATGATCACCCTGGCCAAGGAAGACTCTGTTGCCAACCGCCGTCTGGCGTTCAACCGCCTGCGTGACCGTGACAGTGTGACCAAGCTGTTCAACGATCTGGGCCCCCGTTTCAAGGTTCGTCCTGGCGGCTACACCCGCATCCTGAAGATGGGTTTCCGTGTGGGTGACAACGCCCCCATGGCACTGGTCGAATTGGTGGATCGCGCTGCTGAAACTGAAAATAATTCGGCAGCCGCTGAATAATAGGGTATAATTTATTTCTTACCGCGCGATGGAGCAGTCTGGTAGCTCGTTGGGCTCATAACCCAAAGGTC
>DAOPUP010000323.1:0-3274 GCA_035350655.1 Acidovorax sp.
CCTGACCGTGCACGAGCAGCAGGCGTGGATGCTGCGCTCCCTGCTCGAAGACTGATACCCGGGGCGCCGGGCCTGCGCCCGCGGCTTTGGTGCCCTGCAAGCCCCCAATCGCGCTGCAACCCGGAGAGACCCGCACCATGCCATCTGCCACCCACCCGGGCGCGGAACTCGAAATCAAGCTGGCCTTGCCCCTGTCCGACCCCGCGGGCCTGGCCCGGCAGCTGGCGCGCCTGCCCGCCCTGGCGCGGCGCAAGCCCGTGCACAAGCGCGTGGACAACATCTACTACGACACCCCCGACAAGGCCTTGCAGGCCCAGCGCATGGCCTTGCGCCTGCGGCGTGTGGGCGGCGACGATGCGCCGCAATGGCTGCAGACCTTCAAGACCAGTGACAGCGGCGATTCTGCGCTGAGCCTGCGCGGCGAATGGGAGCTGCCGGTGCCGGGGCCCGCGCTGGTGCAGGCGGCCCTGCAGGCTGCGCCACCCTGGCAACGCCTGGATCCCGACGGCGCGGTGTTTGGCGCACTGCAGCCGTGCTTTCGTACGGCATTCGAACGCACCGCCTGGACGGTGCGCCGGCGCGACGGGAGCGCCATCGAAGTGGCGCTGGACATCGGGCAGATCAGCTGTGGGCAGTGCAGCGCACCGATTTGCGAGCTCGAGCTGGAGCTGCTGGCCGGTGCGCCCGCGGCGCTGTTCGAGCTGGCGCGGCAGATCGCGCAGCAGATCGCCGTGCTGCCGCTGGCCGCCAGCAAGGCGCAGCGCGGCCATGCACTGCGCGATGGCACGCTGGACGCACCGCTGCGCGCCCGTCCGCCGCAATGGGGCAAGGATGTCTCCTTGCGTGGCATGGTGCAGCCCCTGCTCGGCGAGATGTTTGCCCAGTTCACGGCCAACCTGAACGCGGTGCTCCATAGCGACGACCCGGAACTGGTGCACCAGGCCCGGGTGGGCTGGCGGCGCTTTCGCGGCGCCTTGCGCCTGCTCAGGCCTGCGGTGCCGCTGCATGGCTTGCCTGCCTGGCAAGGGCTGCAGCCCATGCAGGCTCTGCTGGGCGCGTTGCGCGACCTCGATGTGGCAAGCACGCAAACCCTGCCCGGGCTGCAAAGCGCCTTTGTGGCCGACGACGCTGCGAGGGCCGCGCAGTGGCAGGCGATGGAGCAAGCGTTTCAAGCGGCCACGCTGCTGCAGCGCCAGGCACTGCGCCGCGCGCTGCAGGAGCCGGCGGTGGGCGCCGCCTTGCTGGCCATCACTCTGTGGCTGGCCGACCTGGCCCGGCCGCAGGCCTGGGGTGAAGCGCAGGACATGCCCGGCAAAACCGTGCGCCACTGGGTGAGCCAGCGCATCACGCGGCTGCATGCGCAATGGAAAAGGGCGCTGCGCGACAGCAGCCATGCCGAAAGCCAGCACCGCGCGCGCATTCTGGCCAAGCGCCTGCGCTACAACATCGAAGCCTTGCGCCCGTTCTTGCCCGCCCGCGCCCAGCGCTGGCTGCAGCAGGCAACCCAGGTGCAGGCGGGGGTGGGCGCAGCGCGCGATGTGCTGCAGGCCGGGGTGCTTGCCCGGCAGCTGGCGGTGGACCAGGGCCTGGTGGAGTTTCTGCGCGGCTTTGCCGCTGGCCAGGCTGGCGCGGCCTCGGCGCTGCCGGGTGGCGTATAAAGCGCCCGTTCTTCTCTGTTTTTGTCCGCTCTTTCGCATGACCCCCTCCCCGCGCAGCCGTTTTTCCCTGTACCTCGACCTGATCCGCTGGAACCGGCCTGCTGGCTGGCTGGTGCTGATTTGGCCCACGCTCAGCGCCCTGTGGCTGGCGGCAGGCGGTTTCCCGGGCTGGCATCTGCTGGCGGTGTTTGTGCTGGGCACCATCCTGATGCGCAGCGCCGGCTGCTGCATCAACGACGTGGCCGACCGCGACTTTGACCGCCACGTCAAGCGCACGGCGCAGCGGCCCATCACGTCGGGCCAGGTGTCGGTCAAGGAGGCCCTGGCCGTGGGTGCGGGGCTGTCGCTGGTGTCGCTCGCGCTGGTGCTTACCACCAACGCGGTGGCCGTGGCCTGGTCGGTGCCGGCGCTGCTGGTGACCATTCTTTACCCGTTCACCAAACGTTTTTTTGCCATGCCGCAGGCGGTGCTGGGCATGGCCTTTAACTTCGGCATCGTGATTGCGTTTGCCGCCGTGCAGGGCGCGGTGCCGGCCATGGCCTGGCTGCTGTGGCTGGGCAACCTGTTCTGGGTGCTGGCCTACGACACCGAGTACGCCATGGTGGACCGCGACGACGACCTGAAGATCGGCATGCGAACCTCGGCCATCACGCTCGGGCGCTTCGATGTGGCCGCCATTGTGGCGTTCTACCTGTTTTTTTTGGTTTTTTGGCTGGTAGCCATTGAACCAATTGGACTAGGTGCTACTTTTTATGTAGCAATTGCAGCCGCCCTGGCCCAGGTGGCTTGGCACTGGTGGCTGATCCGCACGCGCACACGCGAGGGGTGTTTCCGGGCGTTTCGCATGAACCACTGGGTGGGGTTCACGCTGTTTGTCGGGATTGCCGGCGGCTATCTGTTGCGCTGAAATGCTATTGAATAAATAGCATTACGTGCTTTTATTCCAATGGCTGCAGGCCATTTTTGCGCTTATTTTCCGAACTCGTCGCCGAGCTCATGGGCGCGCTGGCGGGCGGCCTGCATGGCCTGCACGAATTTTTCGCCCACCGCGTCCTGCTCCATCGACTGCAGGGCCGCGTAGGTGGTGCCGCCCTTGGAGGTGACGCGCTGGCGCAAGACTGCGGGCGTTTCATCCGAGCGGCGGGCCAGCTCGGAGGCGCCCACAAAGGTGCCGACCGCCAGCTGGTGGGCCTGGGCGGCGGTGAGGCCCATGTCGGTGCCCGCGCGGGCCATGGCCTCCAGAAAATAGAAGACATAGGCCGGGCCCGAGCCCGAGAGCGCCGTGACGGCGTCCAGTTGCTGCTCTTCGTCCACCCACAGAAATTCGCCGGTGGTGGCCATGATGGCCTCGATGCTCTGGCGCTCTGGCGCGCTGACGCTGGGGCGGGCATACAGCGCGCTCATGCCTTTGCCCACCAGGGCGGGCGTGTTGGGCATGGTGCGCACGATGCGCTCGCTGCCCAGCCACTGGGCAATGCTGTCCGTGCGGATGCCGGCGGCCACGCTCAGGTGCAGTGCCTGCTGCGTGTGGGCGCGGGCCTGGGCGGCCGCGTCCTTGAAAGTCTGGGGCTTGACGGCCCACACCACGATCTGTGCCCGCTGCAGCGCTGGGCCGG
>DAOPUP010000324.1:0-3270 GCA_035350655.1 Acidovorax sp.
TATTCCCTGGCCCGCGCTTTCAAGTTTCTGTGCGCGCCCTGGTGTGCCTGCTCTCGGTCGCTCTGGCCGCCTGCAGCAGCACCCCGCCCAGCGCGCCCCCGGCCGTTCTTGGCGCCACGGCAGCCACTGCCTCCCCACACCCGATCAAGATTGGCATTGCCCTCGGCGGTGGTGCAGCCAAGGGGTTCGCGCACATCGGCGTCATCAAGATGCTGGAGGCCAATGGCTTTGCGCCTGCCGTGGTGGCGGGCACCAGCGCAGGCAGCGTGGTGGGGGCGCTGTATGCCAGTGGCATGAATGCCTTTGAACTGCAGGAGAAGGCCGTGGCGTTGGACGAGGCCAAGATCCGCGACCTGCAACTGTCGTCTGGCGGGCTGGTGCAGGGCCAGAAGCTGGAGGACTATGTGAACGAGCAGGTGCGCCGCAAGCCGCTGGAGCAGCTGGCCAAGCCCTTCGTGGCCGTGGCGACGCGGCTCGAGGACGGCGAGCGCACGGTGTTCGCGCGCGGCAACACGGGGCAGGCGGTGCGCGCCTCCAGCAGCGTGCCGGGGCTATTCCAGCCCGTCACTATTGGCAAATACCATTTCGTGGACGGCGGCGTCGTGAGCCCGGTGCCGGTGGACGCGGCGCGCCAGCTGGGCGCCGACCTGGTGGTGGCCGTAGATATTTCCAACAAGGCGCGCGGCCATTCGCCAGGCGACATGCTCGGCACGCTGGGCCAGTCGATTGCCATCATGGGCCAGAAGCTGGGCCAGGCCGAGCTGGCGCGGGCCGATGTGATCATCCGGCCCCGGGTGCTGGACATCGGATCGGCGGACTTCAGCCAGCGCGCCAACGCCATCGTGGAGGGCGAAAAAGCCGCCCTGGCCGCCATGCCGCAAATCCGCGAGCAGGTGGCCCGGTTGCAGGCCGAGCGTGCCCAGGCCATGCGCCTGGCGCAGCAGAAAGCGGCCGAGGCACAGCACCTGGCCTGCCTGGACAACCGCTCGCGCCTGCAAAAGCTGGCGGGCACGGTGGGGCTGGACGCTGCCTGCACCCCGCCCTGATGGCTGCCAGCGCTGCGGCGGCCCCCGCCACGCAATCCCGGGCGCCGCAGTGCGTTACCTTTCGCTGCTAACATCCGCCTCCATGCCTTTCCTGCATCCATTCATCCATCCAGGCTCCGCTCGGAGTGGCCTGCGCGTGGGCGGGGGGGCCTTGGTGCGTGAGATCTGGCCCTACCAGCCGGTCGCACATTCCTTGGCCCGGCGATAAACCTTCTTTCCCCTTCATCTGCGCAGAACATCCATCGCCGGGCACCCGCCCAGCGCGATGGCGGCCGGCGGCTTGGTTAAGCACGCCGGACCGCTCCCTCAGGAGATGCGTCATGTACCCCCAACACCTTGCAGGTGCCCCCTCGCCCCTGTGCGTCCTGTCCGCCCAGCTTCTGGTAGCCGCCGCGCTGCCCACGGAGTGATGGGCATGGAATTCACCAAGAAGTTTCTGCGGGCCAAGAGCCCTTGTGCGGACGGCTTTCGCTGGTTCAGCCGCCATGTGGAAGACGGCACCGGCTACCAGGAGGCGCTGGACACGCTGGTCAACGCCGGGCGCGTGGAGGATGCCTGTTGGCTGCTGGCGCAGTTCGGGCCGACCAATGCGGTGCTGACGGTGGATGCGCTGGAGGCCGAGGCCATCGTGTTTGCCGGCACGGTGGACGTGCGTGGCGCCATCGACGTGGCCACGGTGATGCAGGCCGGGCGCTCGATCCGCGCAGGCGGTGGGCTGCGTGCCGGAACGGCGGTTGTGGCCGGGGAGGATATTCGCGTAGCGGGCAGCATCATCGTCAGCAATGGCGCATTGCGGGCGGGCGGCGATGTGCGCGCCGACTGGGGTGTGGAGGTGGCGGGCGACATCACTGGCGCGGGCGATTTGCGGGCTGCCTGGGATCTGGTCTGCCAAGGCCAGCTGCTGCTCCAGGGCGGTGCCTTGGTGGGGCAGGACCTCATCGCCCAGGGCCGGGTGGAATGCGGCAAGGGTCTGCGTGTGGGCGGGCACCTGACCGGGGCCGATAGTCTGCGCGTGGGGCAGGGCATTGTGGTCGGTGGGGCTATCACCGGCGTGGCCCACCTGGAGGCGGGCTGGGGCATCAAGGCGGGCGAGGGCATTCATGCCCAAGGCGCGATCAAGGCGGGTGAAAGCCTCAGTGCCGGCGGCGAGATATGCGCGGGCCATGGCTACGGTGTCTTTGCCGGGCTGAATGTGCAGCAAGAGACCTGGGAGTCCAGCGCCCAGGTGTGGTCGCCGCAGCGGCCCGAGGGCTTGCGCAGTGGCCTGTGGCGGGGGCCCTGTGTGATCTGACGGACGGGGCAGAGCCCGGCGCATGCCGCCGGTGGCGAGAACGGCCTTGCGCCTCGGGGGGCTCTGGCCGGTGTCATGGGCACCTGCGACACTGTGGGCCCTGGTGGGTAGCTCTTGCGCCCCCATTGGGTTCATGCACACGTCCTTCAGCCATTCTGGTTTGACTTCTGTTTTTCTTCGCCATGTCCCAGCATCCACCTATGCCCATCTCTACTCCCCTTGCCCGCACCGGGGCGTGGCAGGTGTTCTGGATTTTTGTGCGCCTGGGCCTGACATCGTTTGGCGGACCGGTGGCGCACTTGGGGTATTTCCGGGATGAATTCGTGCAGCGCCGCCAGTGGCTGACTGAACGCAGCTATGCCGACCTGGTGGCGCTGTGCCAGTTTCTGCCCGGTCCGGCCAGCAGCCAGGTGGGCATGGCGCTGGGGTTGATGCGGGCGGGCATGCCGGGGGCGCTGGCCGCGTGGGCGGGGTTCACGCTGCCGTCGGCGCTGGTGCTGGCCTTGTTTGGCCTGGGGCTGGCGAGCGGGCATGCCATGCTGCCGGCGGGCGCCCTTCATGGGCTCAAGGTGGTGGCGGTGGCCGTGGTGGCGCAGGCGGTGTGGGGTATGGCGCGCAGCCTGTGTGTGGGGCGCGCCAGGGTCACGGTGATGGCGCTGGCGTGCGGTGCGGCGCTGCTAGTGCCTGGCGTGGGGGGGCAGGTAGGAGTGATGCTGGTGGCCGGCGTGGCCGGCTGGTGGCTTTTCGGGCGGGGCAGGGCGGCCGTGCCCGAATCGACCATCGACGCGCCCGGTGGCTTGCAGGTGCCGCTGCGCCGGCGCACGGGGACGCTGCTGCTCATGGCGTTTGTGGTCCTGCTGGTGCTGTTGCCGCTGGCAGTGCGCCTGTGGCCCGGTTCGCTGCTGGCCATGGTGGATGCGTTCTACCGTGTGG
>DAOPUP010000325.1:0-3246 GCA_035350655.1 Acidovorax sp.
CGTCGGTGGCCCGGTGGGCGAACTTGCCCCCCACGGGCCGCGCGGCGCAAAAGGCAGCAAAGCAGTCGCGGATCTGCACCCGCGAGAGTGCCCGGTAATGCTGCATGCACGCATGCCACTGCAACGGCCAGCCCAGCGCCTGCACCAGCTCGCGCGGCAGGCCAAAAGGCAGGTCAAAGCCGCCCACCCAGGCACGCGGCGCAGCCAGCCAGCGCGCCAGGCCGCCTGGCGTGTCAAAGGTTTCCAGGCCCAGCAACTGCACCCGCGCCGCCACGCGCTGGCCCAGCGCCAACACAATGGGCTTGCGCCGGCTGGGGCTGCTGGAGAAGTCGCAGCCTAGCAGCAATGAAGGTTCGGCCAGATCAGTGGTCATGGGCCCTTGGTATGGATTGGGACGCTGGAATGCAAAAAGCCGCAGCGCTAACGCGGCTGCGGCTGTCAAATGGGAAGGCTATCGCATCACTGAAAAGTGGGAGTGATTGGTGTAGCGAGCAGCCTCAGCTCGCGCCGAGAAACGCAGCCGTACTCCCGTGCGGCGAGTCCCGCAGGCGCGAGATCAGGCCGCGCAGTAGCCAAGCGCCCCACTTTTCAGGAGCGGCCGATGATGGAGGCTGTCGCCATCAGCTCTTCCAGCAGCGCAAACGACACCTTGCCCGACACGGCATACGGGTCGAGTTCGGGCTTTTCGGAGTATTTGAGCAAAATGGAATGGTTGATCTTGGACAGGTTGACCTGCCCCATGGTCCAGCCTCCAAAGCGCCGCTCGGCAATCTCTTCGTAGTGCAGCAGCTCCACATCCTTGTGGCGCGGATCGCGCTGGATATGGCCATACAACTCGTTGACCGCCGAGCGCCCGCCCTCGATGGCCTGCAGGAAGACCCCGCCGCCGTAGCACAGGATGCCCGTGATGCCGCAGCCCGGGTTGTGCTGGCGCGATTCGGTGAGGATGGCTTCGATGGCGTCAGGCGAAGTGTCCACTGCGCGGCTGGCATAAAGCAGACGTACGAGCATGTCAGTTCCTTCCTGGAATGAGCGAGAGGAATTCGCGGCGCAGCGCACTGTCTTTCAGGAACACGCCACGCATCACGGAGTTGATCATCTTGCTGTCCATCTCGCGCACGCCGCGCCAGGACATGCAGAAATGGCTGGCCTCCATGACCACGGCCAGGCCGTCGGGCTGGGTCTTTTCCATGATGAGGTCGGCCAGCTGCACCACGGCTTCTTCCTGGATCTGCGGGCGACCCATGATCCAGTCGACCAAGCGGGCGTACTTGGACAAACCGATCACGTTGGTGTGTTCGTTGGGCATGATGCCGATCCAGATCTTGCCGATGACGGGGCAAAAATGGTGGCTGCAGGCACTGCGCACGGTGAGCGGGCCCACGATCATGAGCTCGTTGAGGTGCTCGGCGTTGGGAAACTCGGTGATCGGGGGCTGCTCGACATAGCGGCCCTTGAACACCTCGTTGAGGTACATCTTGGCCACGCGGCGCGCGGTGTTCTGGGTGTTGTGGTCGCCCTCGGTGTTGATCACCAGGCTGTCGAGCACGCCCTGCATCTTGACCTCGACCTCGTCGAGCAGCTGCGCGAGCTCGCCGGGCTCAATGAAATCGGCGATGTTGTCGTTGGCATTGAAGCGTTTGCGCGCTGCGGCGATGCGCTCGCGGATCTTCACGGAAACAGGCGTGCCTTCATCCGGCTCAATGGGCGTCATAACGGCGACTGGTTGACTGAACATGGCTGCATCCTACCAGTGAATGTCCACCGGATGATTTCAAGGGATTTAACGCTCAAGCGCTTACAAAACAAGCACCTTAAGCTACATATTCAATAGCAAACAAACCTGCCTGCGCTCAGTAACGGTTCCCCGTGACCCACAAGGCCAGTCGCATCAGGCCAAAGGCCACGCGATCGAGCATGCGCTGGCGAAGCGGGCGGCCGGCATAACGGGCGGGGTCCATGCGGCGCCCCGCATGCTGCATGGCGTGCACCAGGCGCTGGCGCAGGTCGATGGCAAAGGCGGCATCCTCGACCACCACATTGGCCTCGCGCGCCAGCAGCAGGCTCAAGGGATCGAGGTTGGATGAACCCACGGTGGCCCAGGGCTTGTCGCTGTGGGCGTCGATCACCGCCACCTTGGCGTGCAGAAAACTGGGTTCGTACTCGTGGATCTCCACGCCCGCAGCCAGGAGCGCGCCATACACCGGCCGCGCCGCATGGAACTGCATGAAGTATTCATAGCGCCCCTGCAGCAGGAGCTGCACGCGCACGCCACGGCGCGCCGCCAGAATCAGCGCCCGGCGCAGCTTTCTGCCGGGGACAAAGTAGGCGTTGGCAATGATGATGTCATGGCGCGCTGCGCCAATGGCGCGCCGGTACGCCTGCTCGATGCGGCTGCGGTTGCGCACGTTGTCGCGCAGCACCAGCGCCGCCCGCATGCCACCCGCATCCGCGTCCTGCGGCCAGGCGTTGCGGGTGGCGCTGGCAGCGCGCAGGTCGCGCACGGCTTGCGGCAGGCGGTGCAGGCGCACGTCGCGCACCGCCTGCAGGCGCCACCACAGGCGCTCCATGGTCTGGCTCGCCTGCACCGCGAGCGACCCCGTGGCCTGCACGGCAAAGTCAAAGCGCGGCGCATCAAGCTCACCATGGTGGGGGTCGTAAAGATCGTCCAGCACATTGATGCCACCGCAAAACACCAGCAGGCCATCGACCACGCACAGCTTGCGGTGCAGACGCCGCCAGCGGTTGGGCAACAGCAGCCCCAGAGGCCCCAGCGGGGAATACACGCGAACCTGCACCCCTGCCGCCCGCAGGCGCTGCTGCCAGGCCCGGGGCAGCGGCCCGGTGCCCACGCCGTCCACCACCAGGTGGGTGCGCACGCCGCGCTGCGCGGCCCGCATGAGCGCCTCTGCCACCTGCGCCCCGGTCCCGGTGAAATCAAAGATGTAGGTCTCGAACTGGATGTCGGAGAGCGCCGCATCCATCGCTTCGATCAAGGCGGGAAAAAGCTCCTGCGCGCCCTGCAGCAGGCGCACCCGGTGGTCTCGCGCGAAATCGGCCACCCGTTTCATCGACCGGTCAAAGTTTGAACTCAGCAATCAGCGGCAGGTGGTCGGACATGCGCCACCAGATGCGCCCGCGCGGCACATGCAGCCCGATGGGCTCCAGCCCGCGCACATAGACATGGTCGAGCTGCACCAGCGGCAGCCGGGCGGGGTAGGTGTAGGCGCGCGGCGCATCAAACTC
>DAOPUP010000326.1:0-3244 GCA_035350655.1 Acidovorax sp.
ACGGCGCGGTCTTTACCGCACCGACACCCACCATTACCACAACGAATTGAGCTGACAGCACGCTGGCACTTGAGCAGAAACGTCAAAATATTGCAGCAAGGGAATACCCTGGTTGTTGCATTGCAATAGAATTTTGCGTTCTTTGCATCTTCAAATTACAAAGTCGTTACATCCACGAAAGCACCCGCCATGACAGAGCTTGCCAAAAAACGGCCTGAATTCCGCAACATCAATGCCTTCAAGGACCTCACCACGTACCGCATGACGCCGGCTGCATGGGTTTCGATCCTGCACCGTGCCAGCGGCGTGATCATGTTCCTGCTGCTGCCTTTCATCCTCTGGATGTTTGACACCTCGGTGTCGTCCGAGATTTCGTTCGCGAAATTCAAGGCGGTCTTCAATGCAGGCGCCGGTTTGGTGCCTGGCTGGTTCTTCAAGCTCTTGGCGCTGGCACTGATCTGGGCGTATCTGCACCACTTCACCGCGGGCCTGCGCCACATCTGGATGGACATCAGCCACGACGCCGTGAGCAAGGAATTCGGCAAGACCTCAGCCCTGGCCACACTGGCCATCAGCATTGGTCTGACGCTGGTACTGGGCGCCAAGCTGTTCGGTCTGTACTGAGTAACCAAGCGGTTTCCGCCCGCAGGGCGGGCCGCGCAAGCATCAAAGGAAAACACCATGTCCGTCAATTACGGCTCCAAGCGCATTGTTGTGGGCGCCCACTATGGTCTGCGTGACTGGCTCAGCCAGCGCGTGACTGCGGCCCTCATGGCCCTGTTCACTATCGCCTTGCTCGCGCAGTTGGTCTTCACCAAAGGCCCCATCGGCTACGACGTGTGGGCAGGCATCTTCTCGGCCCAGTGGATGAAGGTTCTGACCTTCTCCATCATCGTTGCACTGGCCTGGCATGTCTGGGTGGGCGTGCGCGATATTTTCATGGATTACATCCAACCCGTGGGCCTGCGCCTGGTGCTGCAGGTTTTCACTATCGTCTGGCTGGTCGGCTGTGCCGGCTGGGGCATCCAGGTTTTGTGGCGTCTCTGATTCCCGCGACTGAAGGCAAACAATGAGCTACACCAACGCTAACATCACCAAGCGCAAATTTGACGTCGTCATCATCGGCGCCGGCGGCTCCGGCATGCGCGCCGCGCTTGAACTCTCCCGTGCAGGCCTGAACGTGGCCTCGCTGTCCAAGGTATTCCCCACCCGCAGCCACACCGTGGCGGCACAAGGCGGCGTTTCGGCCTCGCTGGGCAACATGTCCGAGGACAACTGGCACTACCACTTCTACGACACCATCAAGGGCTCCGACTGGCTCGGCGACCAGGATGCGATCGAATTCATGTGCCGCGAAGCACCCAAGGTGGTGTACGAGCTCGAGCACTTCGGCATGCCGTTTGACCGCAACCCCGACGGCACCATCTACCAGCGCCCGTTTGGCGGCCACACAGCCAACTACGGCGAAAAGCCCGTGCAGCGCGCCTGCGCCGCAGCCGACCGCACTGGCCACGCCATGCTGCACACGCTGTACCAGCAAAACGTCAAGGCCAAGACGAATTTCTTCGTCGAATGGATGGCCCTCGACCTGATTCGCGACGCCGACGGCGACGTGGTCGGCGTGACGGCCCTTGAAATGGAAACCGGCGACCTGTACATCCTGGAAGCCAAGACCGTGCTGCTGGCCACCGGCGGTGCGGGCCGCATCTTTGCCGCCTCCACCAACGCCTTCATCAACACCGGCGACGGCCTGGGCATGGCAGCCCGTGCCGGCATTGCGCTGCAGGACATGGAGTTCTGGCAGTTCCACCCCACCGGCGTGGCCGGTGCCGGCGTGCTGCTGACCGAAGGCTGCCGTGGCGAAGGCGCCATCCTGCTCAACAGCAATGGCGAGCGCTTCATGGAGCGCTACGCGCCCACCCTCAAGGATCTGGCGCCACGCGACTTCGTCTCGCGTTCGATGGACCAGGAAATCAAGGAAGGCCGTGGCTGTGGTCCGAACAAGGACTACGTGATGCTCAAGCTCAGCCACCTGGGCGCCGACACCATCCACAAGCGCCTGCCCTCGGTGTACGAAATTGGCGTCAACTTCGCCAACGTGGACATCACCAAGGAAGATATTCCCGTGGTGCCCACCATCCACTACCAGATGGGCGGCGTACCCACCAACATCAACGGCCAGGTGATCACCCAGGCCAACGGCATCCACAACGCCGTGGTGAACGGCCTCTATGCCGTGGGCGAATGCGCCTGCGTGAGCGTGCACGGCGCCAACCGCCTGGGCACCAACTCGCTGCTGGACCTGCTGGTGTTTGGCAAGGCCGCAGGCCGCCACATCGTCGAGTTCAACAACAAGAACAAGGAGCACAAGCCCCTGCCCAAGGATGCGGCCGACCGCACCCTGGAACGCCTGAACCAGCTCGACAAGTCCAGCGACGGCATCTACGCCCAGAACCTGGCCGGCGACATCCGCTCCACGATGCAGCAGCACGCGGGCGTGTTCCGCACCCAGGCCAGCATGGACGAAGGCGTCAAGAAAATCGCTGAAATCCGCAACCGCGTTTCCGGCGTCACGCTCAAGGACAAGTCCAAGGTGTTCAACACGGCACGCATCGAAGCGCTGGAAGTGGACAACCTGATCGAAGTGGCCCAGGCCACCATGGTTTCTGCCGCAGCCCGCAAGGAATGCCGTGGCGCCCACACCGTGTACGACTATGAGCACCCCGCCGACCACGCAGACTTCCCGCTGGGCCGCAACGACAAGGAATGGCTCAAGCACACGCTGTGGTACAGCGAAGGCAGCCGCCTCGACTACAAGCCCGTCAACCTCAAGCCTTTGACGGTGGACAGCGTTCCTCCGAAGGTCCGTACGTTCTAAATCGTCACGAGAGAAGAAACATGCAAAAACGCACATTCCAAATCTACCGCTACGATCCGGACAAGGACGCCAAGCCCTACATGCAGACCATCGAGATCGAACTCGACGGCCACGAGCGCATGTTGCTGGACGCGCTGATCAAGCTCAAGGAACAGGACCCCACGCTGTCGTTCCGCCGCTCCTGCCGTGAAGGCGTCTGCGGCTCGGACGCAATGAACATCAATGGCAAGAACGGCCTGGCCTGCCTGACCAACATGAACACGCTCACGGGCACCATCGTGCTCAAGCCGCTGCCGGGCCTGCCCGTGATCCGCGACCTGATCGTGGACATGACGCAGTTCTTCAAGCAGTACAACTCGATCAAGC
>DAOPUP010000327.1:0-3241 GCA_035350655.1 Acidovorax sp.
CCGCGCTACACCAGGTCCAGCAAGCGGTCCAGCCGCAATTGCACCTTGACATCGCGGTGTGCCACCGCGCCGGTGATCCTCCAGGCGGCCTGCGCGGTATCGCGCGGAATCATCTCCCCGGTGGGCATTCCGTCGCGGTTGACGACCACCGCGACGCGGGGGGTGGTGGCCGTGCCGCCCCGCCGCAGCACCACGGCCACTTCCTGGGTGGCCAGGCGGACGAACGCCCCAGGCGGATAGACGCCCAGCGTCTTCACCAGCGCTGCACCTGCCTCGTCTACCTGGTGCTCTTCGTCGTAGTAACTGGCCTGCATGGCAGCGGTGACCGGCATCGGCCAGCGCGCCACACGGGGGGCCAGCCGCGCGCCAAAGAGATCGGCACGCTGCAAAAGACGCGCCATCTGCTGGGCCTCGGCCTTCTTGGCCAGCGGGCCGGGTGTACGGTGGTGATGGCACCGCACCGCTTCCAGCCAGGCGGGGTCGGCCACCCCCAGCCGGCGCAGCAACTGCTCCGAACGGCTGGCATGGTCTTGCACTGCCGCGATCTGCGCAGCCGTGAGCGGCGCAGACTGCTGGGCCAGCTGATCCTGCAATTCGGTCATCGCGATGTTCATGGTGAGCGCGGCACGCCCCAGTTGCAGCACCCTTCCCTCGGGCCAGTGCAGCATTTCACGCGCCACCACCATGCAGACACAAGCGACCAGCATGGCGTGGGTGGCGCTGTACATGCGGGTTTCCTGCGCCGAAAGAAAGACCAGGGCCAGCAGCGTGGCATCGGGCGTTTCTTCGCAGTTGCGGGCCAGCTCACCATGCAAGGACTGGAAACGGCCCTCGAAATCGCCAGCCAGCGGCGAACGCAGCAACTGGGTGGCACTCGACTGCAGCTGCGACCAGTCGGGCATATCGTTGCCGCCGCGCTCGCGGTCCGCCTGCACGCCCGCCTGGATCTTCATCCCGGCAATCTGCCCCAGGGAAGTGTCGGACAGCAGCATCTTTTGCAACTGCGCGAGATACGCACGGTGGTTGTCGCCCGACTCGTCCGTGTCCACGCACAGCGTCAAGCCGCGCGACACCAGCACATCCAGATCGGCCCGGTTGCGAATGACATAACCTTTTTGCGCCAGCAAGGCACCATCGGCACCGCGCAGCGCAAAAGGCAGCGGGCGGCCCAGCTGGATGGAGTCAATGTTCAATGCAACAAGGTTCATGGCGCGAGTTACATTATTTTACAATAAAGCCTGCCCCCACAGACGAACCCAGACAAATTCGATTGCTACCTGCCCCACCTCCGCCCGGCCCCGAAAGACACGCCTGCCCGCTGGGCGAGCCGATCGCATCAGGCACCCGCACGAACCGGGGGGTCACCAAACACCGCCCGCCAGAGCACCAGCACCGCGTCCCGCTCGGCCTGCAACGCCGGGGGCGTGACTTCGGTGGGCACTTCATCCAGGCGCGCACGGTGCTGCACGCGGCGCAGTTCGCGGTAGGCATCGGCCGCCGCGTGGCCCACGCCGGCCGGCAGCAACCCCACCTGCTCCGCGCGCTGCAGCAGCGCAATATTGCCCACATTGCCCACCAGTTCAGGGTGCTGCGCCGAATGCGCCAGCACCAGATACTGCACGACAAACTCGGCATCCACCATGCCGCCCGGGCTGTGCTTCACATCAAACTGCCCCTCGCGCGTGCGGTGGGCAGAACGCACCCGCTCACGCATGGCCACGATTTCTGCGCGCAACGCGACGGGATCCCGCGGCGAAGTGATCACGCCTTCGCGCACCGCATCAAACCGGGCCTGCAGGGCGGCACTGCCCAGCACAAAGCGCGCGCGCGTCATCGCCTGGTGTTCCCAGGTCCATGCCGTATTGCTGCCACGTTGCTGCTGGTAGGCAGCGTAGGCATCGAAACTGGTGACCAGCAGTCCGGAGTTGCCATTGGGACGCAAGGCGGTGTCAATTTCGTACAGGTCGCCCTCGCCCGTCTTCACGGTCAGCCAGTTGATGAGCTTGCGCACAAACGCCGCATAGATTTCGGGGGCCCGTTCATCTTCGTCGTCAAACACGAAAACAATATCTAGGTCGCTGCCATAGCCCAGCTCCTTGCCTCCGAGCTTGCCGTAGCCAATGATGGCAATCTGCGGCACTTCACGGTGCCGGCTCTTGAGGCGGCTCCAGCACCACTGTGCCGAGATGCGCAGCACGCTGTCTGCCAGGGCGCTGAGGTCATCGGCCACCTGCTCGACCGTGATCCGCTGCTCCACATCGCGGGCCAGCGTGCGGAAGGTTTCTGCATGCTGGGCGCGCCGCAGCAGATTCAGCAGGGTTTCGTCGTCGTCCTCTCCAGTGGACTGCAGAGACGCCAGGCGCAGGGCCAGCTCGCGCTCGAAATCGGCCACCACAAAACGCTCGGTCAGCAGTGCATCGCCCACCAGTTCATCGATGACGCCGGGGTGTTGCAGCAGGTAACGTGCGGGCCATCGGGCGGCGCCCAGCAGGTGCAGCAGCTGCTCGTGCACCGAAGGGCGTTCCAACAGCAAGGCCAGGTAGCTTTCGCGGCGCAGCAGGGGTTCGAGCCAGTTCACCAGGCGCACAGCCGCGTCACCGGTGACGCGCCCTTCGCCCAGCCACTGCGCCGTGCGCTGGATCAACCGGAACAGCCGCGCGCGGGCTTCATCGCGCAACGCGATGACGCGGGGATGGCTGCGCCACTCGGCCACGCGCTCGCGGAAACCGGCGGGCAATTGCTCCAGCAGCCCTTCCAGTTCGGTGGGCGCAGCGGCTACGGCGCGCGGCCCGCCACATCCACCGCCATTGCATTCCTTCTTGTTATTGCCGCCCAGCAGGGTATCGAACTCTTGCGCCACCAGTTCACGATGGGCATCGAGCTCATGCAGAAAGCCACAGCAGTCACCATGGCCCATGGTGCGGGCAATCCAGGCCAGGTCGTCGTCGCGCGTGGGCAGGACATGGGTCTGCTGGTCATCCAGGTACTGGATGCGGTGTTCCACACGGCGCAAAAAGACATAGGCCCGCGCCAGCGCATCGGCCGTCTCCTGGGGCATGAGCCCGGCCTGGGCGAGCCGCTGCAAGGCATCGAGCGTGGGCCGGCGACGCAGCTCGGGAAACTGTCCGCCGCGCACCACCTGCAGCAGCTGCACGGTGAATTCGATTTCGCGGATACCCCCGCGCGAGAGCTTCACGTCGTTAGCGCGCTCCGGATGGCCGGCGCTGCGCTTGGCGGCATG
>DAOPUP010000328.1:0-3239 GCA_035350655.1 Acidovorax sp.
CCGCTCACGCACCGCGAGCATGCGCATGGCGTGGTGTTTGTCACCGGCCACGCCAAACCCGGCGACGCGGGCACCAACTGGCGCCAGCTGGCCGCCACCGCGCGCGAGGCCCGGCTCACGCTGGTGATCTACATGGGCGTAAGCGGCGCGGCCCATATCGGGCAAGAGCTGCTCACCGGCCTGCCGGCCCACACGCCCGTGGCCATCATCCAGCACGCCAGCCTGCCCCACCAGCGCCATGCCATCACCACGCTGGGCCAGCTGCACGCCACCATCGAACGCGAAGGGCTGGCCAGCCCCTCGGTGATTGTGGTGGGCGACGTGGTGCGCGGTGTGGCCAGCGTTTCCCAACCTGCCCCCGACCAGGCCAGCGTCACCCGCCGCACGGGCTGAAGGCCCGCTGCGCAAGGGGATCGGCGCGCCTGCCCGCCAGCGCTCAGGGCTCAGGGCGCTTCAGCCCGCCGGTGCGGGGGTTGGCGCCGAGCGGGCCTGCTCGAAGCGCGCGGCCAGCTCCTTGCGCAGCGATTTGCGCAGCAGTGCGGCGTCCCAGCGGCGGCGTTCGTCGGGCGTAGAAGGCGACAGGGGCGGCACCTTCACCGGCTTGCGCGCCTCGTCCACCGCCACCATCGTGAAAAAGCAGCTGTTCACATGCCGCACCACCTGCGAGCGGATGTCTTCGGCCACCACCTTGATGCCCACCTCCATCGACGACGCGCCCGTGTAGTTGACGCTGGCCAGAAAAGTCACCAGCTCGCCCACATGAATGGGCTGCAAAAACATCACCTGATCCACGCTGAGGGTGACCACGTAACAGGCCGAATATCGGCTGGCGCAGGAATAGGCCACCTGGTCGAGCAGCTTGAGAATCGCCCCGCCATGCACATTGCCCGAGAAGTTGGCCATGTCAGGAGACATCAGCACGGTCATGCTGAGTTGGTGTGAGGGGATATTCATGCCAGGATTTTAGAGGGCACCCTGCCCGTGCGGATGCGCACCCAGCGCCCGCTGCTTCCCCGAATATCTGAACACGCCACACCCGCGCAAAAGCTAGGGCGTGGCGGTGATACGCAACGCCATGCTGGTGGCCATTGCCATTGCCGTTGCAAATGCCGTGAAGACGGCGTGCCCAAAGGATTCATCCAGCGGCTCAGGTTTTCGCTTGCCTGAAAGTGGATAGACATTGGCGCAGGCGCCTGTCTCTCACTTGACGCCTGCCCGGTGTAAACCCTTGGGCGGCAAGCGCCGGGCGCTCCTACCATCGCCGCACGTTGCGGCCACGTTGGCCGACATCTGAAGGAGCTACTTGATGATGAACCACGATGCGACGCCCACTGGCCACGGCCTCCCACTGGCGCGCCGCCGCAGCCTGGTGCTGGCACTGGCGGGCAGCGCGGCCTTGGCGGCACTGCCCGCGGGCGCACAACCGGCTGCAGGAAAGGGCGACATCCTCATCGGCCGTTCGACCGCCCTGACGGGTGGGATGGCTCCGTTTCTTGCGCCCCTCCACGAGGGGCAGGAGGCAGCCATCGCAGACGCCAATGCCAAAGGGGGTATCGGCGGCCGCAAGATCCGGTTGGTGTCGCTGGACGACGGGTTCGACCCGCGCCGTACGCTGGAAAACGCCAAACAGCTGAACGAAAAAGACGGCGTACTGGCCTTGTTGGGCGTGTCGGGCACTTCACAGGTGATGACGCTGCTGCCCTATCTGGCGCAAGCCAAATTGCCACTGATCGGCGTGTATACCGGCTCCCCCGCCATCCGCGCGCAGCAGCACCCCTACCTGTTCACCACCCGGGCCAGCTACGCTGATGAGCTGGTCAAGATCGTGCGCAACCTGGTGGCGGTGCAATCGTCACGCATCGGGGTGGCCTTCGAAAACAACGATTTTGGCAAGCTGCTGCTGCCGCTTGTCGAAAAAACCATTGCTGCCGAAGGCGCATCTTTGGCGGGCACACATGCGCTGGCCGCCGCCGGAGAAGATGCCAACGAAGCCGCCAAAGCCCTGGCCGCCCAGAGACCGCAGGCAGTGCTGCTGATAGCGGCAGGGCCGCCTGTTGTGGCCTACGTGCGGGCGCATCGGGCCCATCTGGGTGTGCCGGTGTACACCTTGTCACTGGGCGTGGGCACCGCCATGCTCAAGGCGCTGGGAGAGGACGCACGTGGCCTGGCCGTGGCGCGTACCGGCCCGTCCCCCAGCAAACCCACCATCCAGCTCACGCGCGACTTCCAGGCGTCCATGAAGCACCATGACAAGCCCGTGGATTACGACCGCTATACCGGCTACATGGACGCCCGCGTGCTGATCGAAGGCCTGCGCGCTGCGGGGCCGGGGGTTACGCGCGCCAGTCTGGTACAGGGCATGGAAAGCCTGGGCAACCTCGACCTGGGCGGTTATGCCTACCAGTTCAGCCCGCAGAACCACCATGGCTCCAACTATGTGGACATTGCCGTGGTGGGGTCGGGCGGGGTCTTCAGGCAATAGCCCCCTGATCGCGGGCGACAATGGCGGCCCCGCTACCGCTGCCTAAAACCCCTGTGACCCTCGCTTCCCTTGTTTTTGATGTTGTCATCATCGGCGCCGGTGCCGCCGGCCTGTTCTGTGCGGGCCAGGCAGGCCAGCGCGGGTTGAAAGTCTTGCTCATCGACCACGCCGACAAGGTGGCCGAGAAGATCCGCATCTCGGGCGGCGGGCGCTGCAACTTCACCAACCGCGACCTGGACCCCGCCGCGCCGCACAAGCACTTCGTGGGGCAAAACCCGCAGTTTTGCCGCTCGGCGCTGTCGCGTTACACACCTGCCGACTTCATTGCGCTGGTGCAAAAACACGGCATCGCCTTTCACGAAAAACACAAGGGCCAGCTGTTTGCCGACCGTTCAGCCGAGGACATCATCGCCATGCTGCTGGCCGAATGCGCAGCCGGTGGCGTCACGCACTGGCAGCCTTGCCGGGTCAAAAATATAGCCTTTTTGGCCTCTGGCGCTTATCCAGAAAGCGCCAGCAGCTATCAAATTGATACTGACCGCGGCACGGTGCAGGCCCGCTCGGTGGTCATTGCCACGGGTGGGCTGTCGATCCCCAAGATCGGCGCGACGGACTTTGGCTACCGGCTGGCGCAGCAGTTCAATATCCCGCTGGTCGAGCGCCGCCCCGGCCTCGTGCCCCTGACGTTTGACGGCGCGGGCTGGGCGCCGTATGCACAGCTGGCCGGACTGGCGCTGCCGGTGCAGATCAGCACCGG
>DAOPUP010000329.1:0-3234 GCA_035350655.1 Acidovorax sp.
TATCTGGCCGAGTCCATCCGCATGCACCCGGGGCAGGAAGAGCTCAAAAGCCTCATGCAGAAAAATGGCTTTGGGCATGTGGACTATCACAACATGACGGGGGGCATTGTGGCCCTGCATGTTGGAATCAAGTGCTGAGCGTTTCGCTCGGGTGAATTAACGGAGACGGAGAAATCATGATGAAACTTTGGTCTGTGGTGCTGGTGGCGATGCTGGCCGTGGCGCATGCCGATGCAGATGCTGCGCGCATGGGTGGTGGCAAATCGATGGGCAAGCAGTCCAGCAACGTCACGCAGCGCGAGGCGGCCACGCCGCCCGCAACGCCGGGCGCTCCGGCGCAGACGGCGACCAACGCGGCGGCTGCCAAGCCGGCAGCGGCAGCCGCACCAGCCGCTGCGGCCAAGAAGCCCTGGGGCGCCATGCTGGGTGGCTTGGCGGCCGGCCTGGGGCTGGCCTGGCTGGCCCATTCGCTGGGTCTGGGGGCCGAGTTTGGTCAGTTCCTGATGTTCGCGCTGTTGGCGCTGGCCGTGATGGTGGTGATCGGCATGGTGATGCGCGCGCGCAAGGGGACTGGTGCCGCGCAGGGCGCTGGCAACCCGCCGTTCGCCTTCCAGGGTGCAGGGGCCGCTTCTCCGGAGGCTGCCCAGGTGCCACGCCAGTACAGCCCCGACAAGGTGGGCAACGATGCTTCGGCCCGGCCTTGGGAGGGCAACGGCATGGCATTTGATGCTGCGCGGCAACAGCCGGGGTCAGGCACGGTCATCGGTTCGGGCCTCTCCGGGTCGCAGAACTGGGGCATTCCTGCTGGATTTGACGCCGAAGGCTTCCTTACGGCAGCCAAGCGCAACTTCGTCACGCTGCAGGCCGCCTGGGACCGTTCCGACATCGTCACGCTGCGTTCGATGATGACCGACGGCATGCTCAACGAAATTCGGACACAGCTGACCGAGCGTGAATCGCACCGGGGCGACCAGCCCAACCACACCGATGTGGTCATGATCGAAGCGCAGCTGCTGGGTATCGAAGAGCTGGACGACGGCTACATGGCCAGTGTGGAGTTTTCGGGCATGATCCGCGAAGAGCTCTCCGCCGGACCGAGCCCGTTCCGCGAGGTCTGGAATATGACCAAGGCCAAGACTGGCGCCAGCGGCTGGCTGGTGGCGGGCGTGCAAGCACTGCAGTAAAGCCGCAGGGCTTCCCGGTTCAGGGAATAATCGGGGACTATGGCAACACAGTCCCCTTTTTCATTTCTGGATGCTCTCTTTGATCGCGTGGCCGCCGGCCCGCAGCCACCGCAGTGGCTGGTCCACGAGGTGCAGCAGCGCCTCGTCCTGTTTCTCAACCATGTGTTGATGCAGGAGAAGGAGGCCATGGACCGCCTCGTGCGCCAGCGTGGCCGCGTGGCGCGCGTGCAGTGGCGGTCTTTCTCAATGGCCTTGCTGGTCACGCCGGCAGGTCTGTTCAATCTGGCGCCGGAAGGCGTCGCACCGGATTTGCAGCTGGAGGTGACCGAAACCTCTCCCCTGGCACTGGCCAGCGTTGCGCTGCGTGGCGATAAGCCGGCCATTCGCATCGAGGGCGATGTGCAGCTGGCAGCCGAGATCAACTGGCTGGTGGACCATGTCCGCTGGGACCTGGAAGAAGACGTTGCCCGCCTGATTGGTGATGCGCCCGCGCACACGCTGGGCCAGGTGGTGCGCAAGGCGGCGCAGGCGTTGCGCCAGTTCGTAGGCACGCGCATGGCGTCGGTTGTTGCCACGGCATCGGCCCCCGCTGCGCCCGCATCACCTTCGGGCAACGCTGACCGGGCCGCTGCATGAAGCGTTTTCTGCGGGGAGTCACCATCGTCTGGGTGGTGTTCCGGTATGGGCTCGATGGCCTGGTGCTGGATAGTTTCCAGAAGCCCTGGCTGCGCCTGCTGGCGCGCATTCTTTCGGTCGGTCGCAATCTGGAGGCGCCGCGTGGACAGCGCCTGCGCGAGGCGCTGGAGCGTTTGGGGCCCATCTTCGTCAAGTTTGGCCAGGTGCTCTCGACCCGGCGCGATCTGCTGCCGGCGGACATGGCCGATGAGCTGGCGCGGCTGCAGGACCGCGTGCCGCCGTTTGATCCCGACATCGCCATGGCCACCATCGAGCGTGCGTTCCGCCGTCCCGTGGGCGAGGTGTTCGTTGCGTTCGACCGCGTGCCAGTGGCCAGTGCCTCGATTGCGCAGGTGCATTTCGCCACCGTGCGCGACCGGGGCGGCGTCGAGCGCGAGGTGGCCGTCAAGGTGCTGCGCCCCGGCATGCTGCCGGTGATCGAGAAAGACCTGAGCCTCATGCGCATGATGGCCGGCTGGGTGGAGGGGCTGTCGGCCGATGGCAAGCGCCTCAAACCCCGCGAGGTGGTGGCGGAATTCGACAACTACCTGCATGACGAGCTGGATCTGGTGCGCGAGGCGGCCAATGCCGCGCAACTGCGCCGCAATATGGATGGGCTGGACCTGGTGCTGATTCCTGAAATTTTCTGGGATTTTTGCCACCCCGAGGTCATGGTGATGCAGCGCATGAACGGCGTGCCCATCAGTCAGGTCGAGCGCCTGCGTGCTGCGGGCGTGGACATTCCCAAATTGGCGCGCGATGGCGTCACCATCTTCTTCACCCAGGTGTTCCGCGACGGCTTCTTTCATGCCGACATGCACCCGGGCAACATCCAGGTGAGCCTGGAGCCGGCCACGTTCGGGCGCTACATCTCGCTTGATTTCGGCATCGTGGGAACACTCACCGAGTCGGACAAGGAGTACCTCGCGCAAAACTTCGTGGCGTTCTTTCGCCGCGACTACAAGCGTGTGGCCGAACTGCACATCGAAAGCGGCTGGGTGCCGCGGGAAACCCGCGTCAACGACCTCGAATCGGCGATCCGCGCCGTGTGCGAGCCTTATTTCGATCGTCCGCTCAAGGAGATTTCGCTGGGCATGGTGCTGATGCGCCTGTTCCAGACGTCGCGGCGCTTCCAGGTCGAGATCCAGCCACAGCTGGTGCTGCTGCAAAAAACACTGCTCAACATCGAAGGCCTGGGCCGCCAGCTCGACCCGGAGCTGGACCTGTGGAGCACCGCCAAGCCTTTCCTGGAAAAGTGGATGCTCGAGCAGATGGGCCCGCAACGCCTGTGGCGCGAGTTGCGGTCCGAGGCGCCGCACTATGCCAAGCTCGTGCCCGAGCTGCCGCGCCTGCTGTATGACTTTCTGAGCCGGCG
>DAOPUP010000330.1:0-3224 GCA_035350655.1 Acidovorax sp.
TGGTGGTGCGCACGGCGGCCTCGATGCTCGGAAACGAGCAGATGGCCGCACTCACCGCCTCGGGCAGCGGGTACAGGCGCACCGTCACCTCGGTGATCACGCCCAGCGTGCCTTCGCTGCCCACCAGCAGGCGCGTGAGGTCGTAGCCGGCGCTGCTTTTCTTGGCACGCGTGCCGGTGCGGATGACTTCGCCGCTGGCGGTGACGACTTCGAGCGCCAGCACGTTCTCGCGCATGGTGCCGTAGCGCACGGCGTTGGTGCCACTGGCGCGTGTGGCGCACATGCCGCCAATGCTGGCGTCGGCACCAGGGTCGATGGGGAAGAACAGGCCGGTGTCCTTGATGGCTTCGTTGAGCGCCTTGCGCGTGATGCCGGGCTGCACGGTGACGGTGAGGTCGTCGGCATCGATGCGCAGCACCTGGTTCATGCGGCCCAGATCGATGCTGATGCCGCCCTGCACGGCCAACAGATGGCCTTCGAGCGACGAGCCGGCCCCGTAGGGAATCACCGGCACCTCGTACTGGTCGGCCAGCGCCACGGCATCGGCCACGTCGCGCGTGCTTTCGGCAAACACCACGGCCGCGGGCGGCGGGGCCTGCAGCGAGCCTTCGTCGCGGCCGTGCTGCTCGCGCACCGCCTGGGCCAGCGAGCATTGCGCGCCGAACCGGCTTTGCAGCGCCGCGATCAGCGCCTGCGGCACATCGCGCAAATGGATTTCGGGCAGCAGGTGCGAGGCAACGGTGGGGGCATTCATGGGGGGTCTCCGGGCAGCCTAAAAGAATACCACCGGGTCCCGGCGGATGCGCCGCGGGGCGGCGTGAAACCTTACCCTGGTGTGGCGCTTTCCACGGGCCTGGCGGCGATCGCGTCGCGGGCGCATCCAGGGTCAGGACCTGGCTCTTGGGCCTGCCATAGGCTGCGGCGCTGATTGCTGTACTGCGGCTCCAGACGGTGGTACTGACGGACAATGCGCGCTGGCAGAACAAGGAGAAGCTATGGGCAACCGACTCACACAGATCGCCACGCGCACGGGCGACGACGGCACCACCGGCCTGGGCGACAACACCCGCGTGTCCAAGGACAGTCCGCGCCCGCATGCCATGGGCGATGTGGACGAACTCAATTCGCACCTGGGCCTGCTGCTGTGCGAGCCGCTGCCGCAGCAGGTGCGCGAGCTGCTGATTGATGTGCAGCACCAGCTGTTCAACCTGGGCGGGGAGTTGTCGATTCCGGGGTTTGAGCTGCTCAAGGACGAGGCCGTGCTGCAGCTCGATGAGGCACTGGCGCACTACAACGCGGCACTGCCGCGTCTGCAGGAATTCATTCTGCCGGCCGGCACGCGGGCCGCAGCGCAGGCCCATGTGTGCCGCACCGTGGCGCGCCGCGCGGAGCGCGCCGTGGTGGCGCTGGGCAAGCTCGAGGCCGTGCGCGAGACGCCGCGCCATTACCTCAATCGGCTGTCCGATCTGCTGTTTGTGCTGTCGCGTGTGCTCAACCGCATGGATGGTGGCGACGACGTGTACTGGAAGAGCGAGCGCCTGGCGCGAGCACAGAGCGCATAGGTGCGAGCCCGCGGCGACCGGCCCGCGCCCGGTTAGCGGTGCTGGCTTGATATTCATCAATAAAATGGACGACTGTGCGGGGAAAACGACCGATAATTCAAGCGGTAACGAATTGTTTTTCTGGAGGTTTTCCCATGCACATCAGCCACCTCAAAATCGGAACCCGTCTCGGCTTGGCATTCGGCCTGCTGATCCTGATGATGCTGGGGATCGCCCTGATCGGGGTCTTGCGCCTGGGGAATGTGGGGGAAATCAACGCCCGCCTCATTGGCGATGACTGGGTCAAGGCCGAGGCCGCTAACGCCATCGACACCACCACGCGGGCCAAAGCGCGCCGGACCATGGAACTGGTCATTGTTTCTGACGCCGAGCGGCTCAAGCAGGTCAAGGCCGCCATTGCCAGGAACAAAAAGACCATTGACGACGCCGTCGCGGTGCTCGACGAGAAAGTGCACCTGCCCGAAGGCAAGGCCATCCTGTTGCGCCTCAAGGACCTGCAGGGCCGCTATGTGCAGTCCTTCAGCAAGGTGGCGCAGATGGTGGATGCGGGCGACCGTGAAGGGGCCACCCTCCTGCTCCAGTCCGAAACCCTGCCGGCGCTGGATGCGCTGCAGGAGCCCATCAATGCACTGACTGCGCTGGAGAAAAAGCTGGTGGAGACCAATGGCAACACGGTGGTGCGGGACATTGCCAGCGCGCGCTTTCAGATCCTGGCGCTGGGCGTGGCGGGCCTGCTGGTGGGGGTGGGCCTCGCCTACTGGATCACGCGCTCGATCACCACGCCCCTGCGCCGTGCCGTCAGCGTGGCCCAGAACGTGGCCGCGGGCGACCTGGGCAGCCGCATCGAGGTGCAAGGCAACGATGAGACCGCAGAGCTGCTTTCTGCGCTGCAGGCCATGAATGAGAGCCTGGTCACCATTGTGGGCAACGTGCGCGGTGGCACCGAGGCCATTGCCACGGCCACCAGCCAGATCGCGGCGGGCAACATCGACCTGTCTTCGCGCACCGAAGAACAGGCCAGCGCGCTGGAGCAGACCGCTGCGTCGATGGAAGAACTGGCCCAGACGGTCAAGCGCAACTACGAGCAAAGCCGCCATGCCAACCAGATCGCCGAGGCCGCCTCTCAGGTGGCGGTGCGGGGCGGCTCGGTGGTGGCCGAGGTGGTGCACACCATGGAAGCGATCAACACCTCGTCGCGCAAGATCGCCGACATCATCGGTGTGATCGATGGCATTGCCTTCCAGACCAATATCCTGGCCCTCAATGCGGCGGTGGAAGCCGCCCGTGCGGGTGAGCAGGGCCGCGGGTTTGCCGTGGTGGCCAGCGAGGTGCGCAGCCTGGCCGGGCGCTCGGCCACCGCTGCCCGGGAGATCAAGACGTTGATCGAGACCTCGGTCAACAATGTCACGCAGGGATGCCAGCAGGTGGAGCGTGCCGGCAGCACCATGGACGAAATCGTGGTCAATGTGCGTCGGGTGACGGACATCATGAACGAGATCACCTCGGCCAGCCAGGACCAGACCTCGGGCATTGACCAGGTCAATCAGGCCGTGGGGCAGATGGACCAGGTCACGCAATCGAACGCGGCGCTGGTGGAAGAGGCCGCTGCGGCAGCGCAGTCGCTCGAGCACCAGGCCAAGGGGCTGGTGCAGGCGGTCAGTG
>DAOPUP010000331.1:0-3207 GCA_035350655.1 Acidovorax sp.
TGAACCATTCGCGCACCTTGTTGGCCACCTCGGGCTGCAGGCGGCCGTTTTGCGTCCAGTCTTCCAGAAACGCCACGCAGCGCGGGTCCGACAGTTTGAAGAAGAAATGCTCGGAGCTTTTGAGTACCGGCTTGGCGCCCGACAGGGCCGAGTAGGGGTTGATCAGGTCGGTGGGCGCATACACGGCGCCGCAGACTTCGCAGTTGTCGCCATACTGGTCCTTGGCGTGGCACTTGGGGCACTCGCCCTTGATGAAGCGGTCGGGCAGGAACATGGCCTTTTCGGGGTCGAAGAACTGCTCGATGGTGCGCGTCTCGATCAGGCCGTTGGCCTTGAGGTCGCGGTAAATGTCCTGCGCCAGCTGGTGGTTTTCGGGCGCGTCGGTGCTGTGCCAGTTGTCGAACTCGATGTGAAAGCCATCGAGGTACTGCTTGCGCCCGGCGGCGATGTCGGCCACGAACTGCTGCGGCGTCTTGCCGGCCTTCTCGGCCGCAATCATGATCGGCGCGCCATGCGCGTCGTCGGCGCAGACGAAGTGCACCGCGTGGCCCTGCATGCGCTGGAACCGCACCCAGATGTCGGCCTGGATGTATTCCATGATGTGGCCGATGTGGAAGTTGCCATTGGCGTAGGGCAGGGCGGTGGTGACAAAAAGTTTGCGTGCAGACGACATGAAAGCGACTTTCTCGGGCGGAACCCGCGATTTTAGGCGCTGCAACGCCTCTGTTGAAGCCGGCGGGCTCAGCGGTGCTGGCCGGTGCGCAGTTCTGCGCCGCTGTCTTTCCAGCCAAAGAAGTGGCACACCTCGGCGCGCCTTGCCAGGGTGTCCTTGCGGCCCAGGGCCATCAGTTCCTGGGTGTAGCCCTGCTCGAACAGCAGGTAGCTGGCCAGCGCCGCACCGCGCACGTCGGCCATGTTCGACGTCACGCCCAGGGCCGCCAGCATCGAGCGCACCGGCCCGGGCAGGTCGCCCACATGGCGCGCCGCGATGGCATCGAGCCGCTGCGAGGGGGCAATCACCAGCAGCTCGACAGGGCGCAGCGCGCTGTGCTGGCGTTTTTCTTCGGGAACAAGCGAAAGCGTCTGGTTGATGCGTTTGACGCGCTCCACATCGACCCACAGCGCATCCAGAAAAATATTGGACAGCGCATGCCCGGCAATCTGTGCCAGCGAAGGGTAACTGGGCGTGGGAGGAGGGGTGCTGTCGCTTTGGGGTTCGTGCATGCGGCCTGCGCCGATGACCAGAACGCGGTCGGCCCCCAGGTGAATCGCCGCAGCGATGGGGGCCGACTGGCGCATGGAGCCGTCGCCAAAGTATTCGGTGTGGTGGTCGACCGTGATGCCCTTGGCCGGAAAGACGAAGGGGATGGCCGAAGAGGCCAGCAGATGCTCGTGCGTGATGCGGTCGCGCACGGCCTTGCGCTGCGAGCGCACCCAGGGTTGCTCGCCGTCGGCCGACTCGAAAAAGGTGACATGTTCGCCCGAGCTGTAGCTCGATGCCGTCACCGCCAGCGCCGTGAGGTGGCCCTTGCGCAGCAGCCGGGGCAGGCGTGTGAGCGGCACCAGCTTGACCAGCAGTTTTTCGAGCGGCGCATTGTCCAGCAGCGAGCGCGGACGCAGGCGGCGCCAGCGCGCCAGCGCCCAGCCCAGTGACACCAGCGTGAGCCAGCGGGCGCCGCTGCGCATCACAGAGAGCGAGTCGGCGCCGTACACCTGGCTCGCATGGAACTGGCGCCACACGCGGGCGATGCGGCGCACGGTGCGGTCGAAATCATCGGCGCCGCAGGCCAGCGCGGCGGCGTTGATGGCCCCCGCCGAGGTGCCCGTGATGATGGGAAACGGGTTGGGCTCGCGGCGTGCACCGCAGGCGTGGCGCAGGTCGGCAATGGCCTCCAGCACCCCCACCTGGTACGCGGCCCGGGCCCCGCCCCCGGTGAGGAGCAGGCCGGTGCGCAGCGATGGGGTGTCGGGGGAAGGTGCGGCGTTCGGCATGGCGCGGAGGGGCAGTCTTTTTGGGGAGGCTCAGCGTTTGGCAAGCAGCAGGGCGGCCAGGGCGTCGTTCTGCACGATGGTGATGCCGTGGTCGCGCGCATACAGCCTGGCGTTGTCGCTGAGGTGGCCCTGGGCCAGCAGGTACAGCCCCGTGGCCGCCCCGCGCTGGTCCATGGCGGCGCGCAGCTCGCGCAGCGGCTCCACGCCATGGGTGGCGGCCTTCCAGCGGCGAGCGCTGGCCAGCGTGGTGCGGCCGTTCTGGGTCAGGCAGAAATCGGCGGCGCCGTTGCCTGCAACGCGCTCTACGGTGCAGCCCGCGCGCGTCCAGGCGGACGTGAGCGCCTGGGCAAAGTCACGCCAGGGCATGGCGGCCACAGCGGCGAGCATCTCGGTCACTTTGGCGGGATGGGGTGCGCGCAGTTGCCTCCAGGCGGCAATGCAGCCCACCACAAAGATGGGAAAACCGGCCAGCGCACCCACCACGAAATACTCCTTGGGCAGCAGCGCACCTGCGGCCAGGACGATGAGGCTGACCACCCCAAAGCTGACCCACCAGGGCGAGCGCAGCAGCATGGCAAACAGGGATTTCTCGGCCATCTTGAATTTCACGGAGGTCCTTTTGTTTTGGTTTCACGGGGTGCCGGCTACTGAAGCCCCAAGGTCAAAGCGTGCGCATTGTCCTTCAGACACCGGGGGAACAGCGCTTGGATAGACTACCTGCCTCTTCTGGAGTTTATTGAATGGCAGTCACCGAACAGGGCCTCTTGGCCGCACTTTCCAGCGTGCTGGACCCCCACACCGGCCAGGATTTCGTCAGCACCCGCGCCCTGCGCAACGTGCAGATCACCGGCGGCGATGTGGCCTTTGATGTGGAGCTGGGCTACCCCGCCAAGAGCCTGGTACCCGAACTGCGCCGCAGCCTGGTGGCCGCGGCCAAGGCCGTGGCGGGCGTGGAGAACGTGTCGGTCAACATCACCACCAAGGTGGTGGCCCATGCGGTGCAGCGCGGTGTGCAACTGCTGCCACAGGTCAAGAACATCATTGCCGTGGCCTCGGGCAAGGGCGGCGTGGGCAAGAGCACCACGGCCGCCAACCTGGCCCTGGCGCTGGCGGCAGAGGGCGCCAGCGTGGGCGTGCTCGACGCCGACATCTACGGCCCGAGCCAGCCCATGATGCTGGGCATCAACCGCCGCCCCGAAAGCGACGACGGCAAGA
>DAOPUP010000332.1:0-3203 GCA_035350655.1 Acidovorax sp.
CCATGGCCGGCGTGGCGTGGGCCGGATGCTGCTGGGCAGCGATGCCGAGCAGGTGTTGCGCCAGTCCCCTGTGCCGGTGCTGCTGGTGCGCGGCGGCTGATCCTCTGAGGCGAGGCGAGCGCCTTGGGCGCTGCCCCCGGCTCGGCAAACCATAAGATCATGACGCCTTCTTCCGGCGCTGTTGCGCAGAGATTCTGGACGCTGTCTGCGCAGGCCCTGTGCGACCGGTTGCAGAGCACGGTGGCGGGCCTGACCGACACTGAAGCGCAGGCTCGGCTGGCCCAGTACGGGCCCAACGCGGATGCCCCGCCGCAGGCCAGGGGGCTGCTGGTGGCGGTTGGCCGGCGGCTGCGCGAGCCGCTGTCGCTGATTTTGCTGGGCGCTGGCGCGGTGTCGGTGGCCACGGGCGACGGCGTGGGCGGCGGCATCATCGTGACCATTCTGGGCCTGTCGATCGGGCTCGATACCGTGCAGGAAGGGCGGGCCACCCGCGCGGCCGAGATGCTGCGGCGTGCGGTGGCGCTGCGTGCCGAAGTGCTGCGGGGCGGCATTTTTCGCCAGGTGCCGGTGCAGGAGGTTGTGCCCGGCGATGTGATGCGCGTGCGCGCGGGCGATGTCATCGCCGCCGATGCCCTGGTGCTGGACAGCGAAGCCTTCACTGCCGGTGAAGCAGCCCTGACCGGCGAGCCCTACCCCGTGGAAAAGCGCCCCGGCATGGTGACCGCCACCTCGGCGGGCGAGGCCAGCAATGCCCTGTTTCGTGGCGCGGTCGCACAAACGGGCGAGGCGCGGGCGCTGGTGGTGGGCACCGGCCGCAATACCTTGTTTGGCGCCGCCGCCGCCGTGCTGGGCGAGGGGCAGGAGGTGTCGGCCTTCCAGCGCGACATGCATGCCTTTGGCCTGATCACCGCCCGCCTCACGCTGGCACTGGTGGTGGTGGTGCTGGCCACGCACATGCTGTTTGGCCGTCAGGTGCTCGAATCGCTGATGTTTGCGGTGGCGCTGGCGGTGGGCCTCACGCCCGAGCTGCTGCCCATGATCACCACCGTGACGCTTTCGCGCGGTGCCTTGCGCATGGCGGGGCGCAAGGTCATCGTCAAGCGGCTGGCGGCCATTCACGACCTGGGCGCCATGACGGTGCTGTGCACCGACAAGACGGGCACGCTGACCAGCGCCGAGATTGCCCTGTCCCGCAGCCTGGATGCCGCCGGGCAGGACGACCCGCAGGCGGCCCGGCTCGGCGCCATTGCCGCCAGTCTGGGGGGCGACCGGGGGGCGCTGGACGCAGCGCTGTTGGCCAGCCACCCCGATGCGGCGCAAGGCTGGAAGCTGCTGCAACGCCATGCGTTCGATTTCACCCGCCGCGTCGGTAGCGTCTGGGCCGAGGGGCCCGACGAGCGCCTGCTGATCGTCAAGGGCGCGCCCGAGGCGGTGCTGGCCTTGTGCACGCGCCACCGCGTGGGTGCCTCGGTGCAGCCCCTGGGCGATGCCGGGCGCGCCGAGGGCCTGGCGCGGGTGCATGCGCTGGCCCAGGAGGGGCTGCGCGTGGTGGCCATGGCCTCGCGCGCAAGGCCCGACGCTGCCAGCGCTGCACCGGCGCTGACCGTGGCTGACGAGACGGACCTGGTCTTCGAGGGGCTCTGCGCCTTTGCCGACCCGGCCAAACCCACGGCGGCTGCGGCCATTGCCCGGTTGTCGGCGGCGGGCGTGCGCCTGAAGATCCTGTCGGGCGACGACCCCATCGTGGTGCAGCGACTGGCGCAGCAGATGGGCTTGCCCGCCGACCGCGTGCTGACGGGGCCAGACATCGCTGCCCTCACCGACGATGCCCTGGCGGTGCAAGTGCAGTCGGTGGACATCTATGCCCGCCTGGCGCCCGACCAGAAGGCGCGCCTGGTGCGCGCGCTCCAGGCGCATGGCGCGGTGGTGGGGTTTCTGGGCGACGGCATCAACGACGCCCCCGCGCTCAAGGTGGCCGACATCGGGCTGTCGGTGGAAGGCGCCAGCGGCGTGGCCCAGGCGGCGGCCGACATGATCCTGCTGGCGTCCGACCTGGAGGTGGTGGCCGATGGGGTGGAGGAGGGGCGGCGCACCTTTGTCAACATTCTCAAATATGTGCGCATGGGCGCCAGTTCCAACTTCGGCAACATGCTGTCAATGGCGGTGGCTTCGCTGTTCCTGCCGTTCTTGCCCATGCTGCCCACGCAGATTTTGCTGAATAACCTGCTGTACGACTTTTCGGAAATCGGCATTCCGCTTGACACGGTGCGGCCCGAGGCCATCGCGCAGCCGCAGGTGTGGGATATGCAGGGCCTGCTGCGCTTTGCCGGCACCATGGGGCCGCTGTCGTCGCTGTTCGATCTGGCCACGTTTGGCGGGCTGCTGTGGCTTTTTCACGCTACCCCCGAGGAATTTCGCACGCTGTGGTTCATGGAGTCCATGGCCACGCAGATCCTGGTGATCTTCATCATCCGCACCCGCGACCGACCGTGGCGCGATCTTGCGCACCCGGCGCTGGTGGCGTCGTCACTGATCGCTTTGCTGGTGGCCATGGCGCTGCCGTTCACGCCGCTGGGGGCCTGGTTCGGTTTTGTGGCGCCTCCCGCCGCCATGCTGGCGGGTATGGGCGCGCTGGTGCTGGGTTATTTGGTTTGCGCGCAGTGGCTCAAAGCCTACGCGCTGGCGGCTCGTGCCGCACCCCCGGCGCCGCTGCGTTAGCCCGGCAACCGTCCGGGCTTACTGCCGCCAGAAAAACAGCCCCGCCATCACCAGTCCGGTCGCGACGATGCCCCAGCGCAGCGCGGGCGCCGGAATGCGCCGCGCCACGCGCGCGCCGCCATAGCCGCCCAGCGTGGCGGCCACCATCATCAGCAACGCCTCGCGCCACAGCACCAGGCCGCCTGCGGCGTAAATGGCCACGGCCATCGCGGTGAGCAGGGCCGATACCCCGTTCTTGAGGCCGTTCATGGCGTTCAGGTTCGTCTGGCCCAGCAGGCCGAACAGGGCCAGCAGCAAAATGCCCAGCCCGCCGTTGAAGTAGCCGCCATAGGCCGCCACCGCCAGCACGCCCACGGTGGCCTTGGCGGTGGAGGAATGACCCCCTGCCAGCCGTTGGCGCAACTGCGGCCCGAACGCAAACAGCGCCGTGGCCGCCAGCAGCAGCCAGGGCACCACGCGGCGGAAGGTGGCGTCGGGCGTGACCA
>DAOPUP010000333.1:0-3198 GCA_035350655.1 Acidovorax sp.
TCAACGCCACCACCGTGGGCGGCAACCCCATGCGCGCCTACCTCACGCGCGACGGCGACTTCTTCGTGCCGCTGGGCACCCGTGTCGAAAAGGCGCGGCGCGTGCAGGCCGACCTGTTCGTCAGCATCCATGCCGATGCCTTCACCACGCCCGCAGCACGCGGCGCCAGCGTGTTTGCGCTGAGCCAGAGCGGCGCCTCCAGCACCGCAGCGCGCTGGCTGGCCAACAAGGAGAACCAGGCCGATCTGGTGGGGGGCCTGAACGTGCAATCGAAAGACCAGCATGTGCAGCGCGCCCTGCTCGACATGAGCACCACCGCCCAGATCAACGACAGCCTCAAGCTCGGCACCGTGCTGCTCGGCGAGATCGGCAACGTGGGCAAGCTGCACAAGCCCCGGGTAGAGCAAGCCGGTTTTGCCGTGCTCAAGGCCCCCGACATTCCCAGCGTGCTGGTCGAAACCGCCTTCATCAGCAACCCCGAGGAAGAAGAGCGCCTGCGCAGCAACGCCTACCAGGTGCAACTGGCGGATGCGCTGATGCGCGGCATCACGCGCTATTTCGCCAAGAACCCGCCGCTGGCGCGCAGCCGGTCGGTGTAGGGTGGTTCCATTCATCCGGCTGCACAGGAGACACCCCATGGCACTCACCCACACCCCCTCCGGTCAGGTCGTCAGTGTCCTTGCGCTCGGCGACCGCCTGGCACAGGCCAGCTCCAGCGCCATCCTCAAGTCGGGCCAGCTGGAAGTCATGCGCGTGGTGCTGCTTGCCGGCAAGAGCATGCGCGAGCACCACACCCCTGGTGAGGCGACCGTGCAATGCATTGAAGGCACCGTGGAATTCAAGGCCGGTGGCACCACGCAGCTGCTGCGCCCGGGCGACCTGGTGCACCTGCAACCACGGGCACAGCACGCCCTGACAGCCGTGGAAGACGCCTCGCTGCTGGTCACCATCTGCCTGGCTCCGGGCTGAAGGGCCAGCGCGCCGCAAGAGGCCCTGGGCCGGCCATATCCCGCTCGCTCCTCTGTCCTACACCGTCTGGCCGGCGCTTCCTACAGCGCAGCATGCGATCGCGCGCGATAGTGAACTGGTGCCCTGCGGCGGCCCTGACTGCAATGCCAGCCCCGCTGGTGCCACACACCATAAAAACTCAAGGATCCCTGCCATGAACATCCGTCTTCCCGTGATCGCCTCTGTCGTTTGCGCTGCCACCCTCGCCCTGGGTGGCTGCGCCTCCAACCCTTCCAATACCCAGATCGGCACCGGCGTAGGCGCCGTGGTCGGTGGGGTTGCCGGCAACGCCGTTTTCGGTGGCACGCTGGGCACCGTAGGCGGTGCCGCCGCCGGTGCCCTGTTAGGCAATGAGCTGGGCAAGGACCGCGATCAGTCCAACCGCCGCCGCTGACCCGGTTCCATGCAAAAAAGTGCCTGGCGCGGGAACCCTCCGCGCCAGGCACTTTTTTTGGGACATTCAGGCCGCGTTGGCCTTGCGGCCGGCGCGCCAGGCGCCAAAGATCGCGATCAGCCCGGGAATGAAGATCAAGGCCCAGATGATCTTGTCCAGGTTTTGCTTCACCCAGGCAAAGTTGCCAAAGAAATAGCCCGCTGAGCAGATCCCCAGCACCCACAGCAAGGCCCCGCCCACATTGAAGGCGGTGAACTTGCCGCGGCCCATCTGGGCCACGCCGGCCACGAACGGGGCAAAGGTGCGAATGAACGGCATGAAGCGCGCGATCACGATGGTGATGCCACCATAGCGTTCGTAAAAATCATGCGCCTGGTTGAAGGCCCGCCGGTTGAACCAGCGCGAGTCTTCCCACTGGAACACCTTGGGGCCGAAATACCGGCCTATCGTGTAGTTGCACTGGTCGCCCAGGATCGCCGCTGCGATCAGCACGGCGCAGGCGAACGCAAAGTTCATCATCCCCGCACCGCACAGCGCGCCCACGATGAACAGCAGCGAGTCGCCCGGCAAAAAGGGCATGACCACCAGCCCGGTTTCCACGAACACGATCAGGAACAACAGCGCATACACCCAAGCCCCATAGCTGGCGACAAAGGCTTCAAGGTATTTGTCGACATGCAAAATGAAGTCGATCAGAAAGCTCACTAATTCCATGGAGGGTCCGGCAAAACAAAGGCAGCGCGCATTATCCCCAGCAGCCGGCACGCCTCCCCGCGATGCCCCTGCGCGGACCCCGCCCTAAAATCGCCCGGTGAACGACGCCTCCATCTCCCTGCCGCCCCGCCGCCCCATTCGCGACCTGCCCGACGAACTCATCAGCCAGATCGCCGCCGGCGAAGTGGTGGAGCGCCCCGCCTCCGTGGTGCGCGAACTGGTGGACAACGCGCTCGACTCGGGCGCCACGCAAATCACCGTGCGCCTGCTGGCGGGCGGCGTGCGGCTGATCGCCGTGGAGGACGATGGCTGCGGCATTCCCCAGGCAGAGCTGCCCATTGCCCTGCGCCGCCACGCCACCAGCAAGATCACCAGCCTGAGCGACCTCGAGACCGTGGCCACGATGGGGTTTCGCGGCGAGGCGCTGGCGGCCATCGGCTCGGTGTCGGAGATGGCGCTGCTGTCGCGCCCCGCACACCAGCCCGGCGCCTTTATGCTCGACGCCCGCAGCGGCGAGCTGCGGCCGGCGGCGCGCGGCACCGGCACCACGGTCGAGGTGAAAGAACTGTTCTTTTCGACCCCGGCGCGCCGCAAGTTCTTGAAGACCGATGCCACCGAGCTGGCCCACTGCATCGAATCGGTGCGCCGCCATGCGCTGGCGCGGCCCGATGTGGGTTTTGCCATCTGGCATGAGGGCAAGCTGGTGGAGCAGTGGCGCGCCACCTTCGTGCCCGGCGATGCCAACGTGCAGGACGCCCTGGCGCGCCGCCTGGCCGATGTGCTGGGTGAAGACTTTGTGGCGCAATCGGTGGCCGTGCAGCACCGCGCAGGCCCTGTCACCGTGACCGGTCGCGCAGGCCTGCCCGACGCGGCACGCTCGCGCGCCGACCAGCAGTATTGCTATGTCAACGGCCGTTTCGTGCGTGACAAGGTGCTCACGCACGCGGCGCGCAGCGCCTACGAAGACGTGCTGCACGGCCACAGGCAGCCCGTGTATGCGCTGTATGTCGAGATCGACCCCGCGCGCGTGGACGTGAACGTGCACCCCACCAAGATCGAGGTGCGCTTTCGCGACAGCCGCG
>DAOPUP010000334.1:0-1408 GCA_035350655.1 Acidovorax sp.
ACCAGACGGCACCGGCGTGGCGGGATGCCCCCGCGGTTCGTCATGGCCAGCCCACAAAATAGGCCTAAGCCCAATCCAGCCCCGCTCACGGAGAAAATGCTGCGCGGCCTCATGATTGACAGGCGAAAGCAGCCCATCAAAGGCCGGGTTGCCCGTCACAACGACACCCTCAGGTACGAACCCAGCGGCGATCAGCCGCTCGCGCACGCTTTGTGACAGCACGCAAGTGCGCGAGGGCTTGACCGGCCGGTGCAAGTAGGTGTCGTCATCCTGACCAAATAGGTCCACCATGCCCACACTGGGAATGCCTCGTTCGCGGGCCACATCCAGCGCAGCCTGTTCGCTGCGCGGCGAATTGGTGGCTACGACCACATCGGGCTGCAACACATCGATCACGCGGCGCATGAAATGCAGCGGCCGGAAGCCGTAGCGGCCCCGTTCATGGTAGACCTCTGCCGCGCCGGCTTCGCCGTGCTGGGCGATCAGGTCCAGATAGTTGATGCCGAGGTAGGCGATGGTTTCGTCGTTGGGTACGTCGGGGCTGGTGTTGCCTTCACTCAGGCGCTCGCCCCATGATCGGGCGGCGTCGGCGTCCACAAGGTGCAGAAAATCCTTGTAGCCGAGCGTAGGTCGGACCGCGCGGGCCTTGAGGTGGCCGGTGGTCAGCGCCATCAACTGGCAATCCACACCGGGCAACAAGGCCTCCAGTTCGCGGATCACCGGCAGCACCATGCCGACATGGCCGCCGCCGTATGTGACGAAGACGATGCGTGGGGCTGCGCTCATGCAAATGCCTCGCGATGCCACAGCGCCAGCGCCGCCAGCGCTCGCAGCTCGCGCGTGAAATTGCCTGTGCCGTCGCGGTGCTGCTCCAGCATGGCCGTCACCACCGCTGGTTCGAACAATTCACGAATGCACTCACACCTGCTCAGCATGTCGCGCAGCCAGCTATGCAGCTCGCCCTTGAACCACTCTCCCACCGGCACGGTGAACATCTGCTTCTTTCGGTAAGCCAGGTCCTCACCGATCAGCGGTACAGCAGCCCGCTTGAACCAGTGCTTCTTGTCGCCGCTGGCCGACAGCTTGGTGGCGCCGCGCGAGCGGAAGGCGAATTCCATCATGCGCCAGTCGAGAAACGGCGTGCGCGCTTCGATGCTCACGGCCATGCCCATGCGGTCGGGCTTGACGAGGTTGTTGCCGCTCAGCAGCAGCTGCATGTCCAGGTACAGCGCCTGGTTGATGCGGTCGAAGTGCTGCGCCTCGGCAAACCAGGGCTGGGCTGCGGCGGTAAAGCTGTCGATGCCAGCCAACTGCGCGCGCACTTCGGGCCGGTACAGCGCGGCCTTGGCCTCGGGGCTGAAGAGCGAGATGCTGTCGAAGTAGCTGCGCTCGAACGCGGCCTGCGGCA
>DAOPUP010000334.1:1508-3189 GCA_035350655.1 Acidovorax sp.
GGGGATGTAGTTGAACGTCAGGTAGTGGTGGATCGCTTCCAGGCACATGCCGGGCTTGCGCCGCATGGCCGGCCACAGGGCCTTGGGCTCGGAGCCGAACAGCAGGCGCTGGCCGTCGTCGTGCACAAACAACGGTTTAACGCCGATGCGGTCGCGCGCGAGGTAGAGCGCGTCTTCGCGTGCGTCGTCAATCGCAATGGCGAACATGCCGTTCAGGCGGCGCAGGCAGGCCATGCCCTCGCGCTCATACAGGCGCAGGATGACCTCGGTGTCCGAATGCGTGCGCAGCCGCACGCCCTGGGTACGCAGCTCGGCGGCCAGCTCGACGTGGTTGAAGATTTCGCCGTTTTGCACCACGGCGATCTGGCCGTCGTCGCTGACAAAGGGCTGGTGGCCGCCGCCCAGGTCGATGATGGACAGGCGCCGGTTGCCGATGGCCACGCCGCGCTGGGGCTGGTGGTGGATGCCTTCGTCGTCCGGGCCGCGGTGCAGCAGCGCCTGCGCCATGCCGCGCAGGGCGTCATCACCCAGAGCCTGTTGCCTGCGATCCCAGTAGCCAAAGATGCCGCACATGGTTCAGTTCGCTCCCTGGCCGCCCAGGCGCCGCAGCGTCCACCAGCAGATTTTCAAATCCAGCCAGAGCGAGGCCTCGCGGGTGTAGCGCAGGTCGGCTTCCAGCCGCTGCACCTCGGTCGAATCGGACCGGTACAGCGCCTGCGCCAGCCCGGTGATGCCGGGGCGCACGCTGCAGCGCTGGGCCCAGTCTTCGGCGCTGTACAGGCTGCGCTGCGCCGGCACATCGGGGCGTGGGCCGACCAGGCTCATGTCGCCGCGCAGCACGTTGATGAGCTGCGGCAGTTCGTCGATGCTGGTGCGCCGGATGAAGCGCCCTACGCGCGTGATGCGCGGGTCATCGGTCTGTGTGAAATAAGGGCCGATGCTGGGGGCGTTTTTCACCATGCTGCGGAACTTGAACATGCCGAATGTGCGGCCGTTCAGGCCCACACGGGTCTGGCGGAACAGCACCGGCAAACCCGTTTCCACAGCAATGGCCAGCGCAGCCGCCAGGAGCAGCGGACTCAGGGCGCACAGTGCCAGGAAGGCCAGCACGGTGTCCATGGCGCGCTTCAAGCCGCGCTCTCCGCCGCGCGCCGCGCCATCGACGCTGCCACCGAGCCGATCACAGCGCTGATGCGCAGCCGGTCCGCCTCGACCTGCAGCGGCGTGCGCGCGCGCAGGGCCTGCTCGGCCTGCCGCAGGGCGGCCACCTCGGCCTCGAGGGTCTTCACGGCGGCGCCCGGCGCGTCGGGCCGATGAAAGGTGCGCGACAGAATCACCGCCTGCGAACCCAGGCGCACATGCTCGGCCAGCGCATCGCGCCCCGGCAGCAGCCCCTCATCCAGCCGCGCAATGCCGCCAAAGCCAAAACGCAAGCCCTGCGCCCGTGCGCGGTGGGCAACGTTGTCCAGCAGGCCCTGCGCCAAAGGCTCGAACATGAACCGGCAACCCAGCGAAAGATGCAGGTCATTCAGGCCCACAAACACCTCGCAAAGGCCGGGCGTGCCCACCCAGCCATCAAAGGAATGCAGCGCGCCCGCCGTCTCCAGCAGCGCCACGATGGGCGCCCGCCCCGCCACGATGCGGCTGAAGGCGCGCAATTCGTCGGGGGTTTGAAACATGG
>DAOPUP010000335.1:0-3184 GCA_035350655.1 Acidovorax sp.
ATCAAGGACAAGCAGTGCGACAACCTGTTCGTGCTGGCCGCCAGCCAGACGCGCGACAAGGATGCGCTGACCCAGGACGGCGTCGAAAAAATCCTGACCGACCTGGCCGGCATGGGCTTCGAGTACATCATCTGTGATTCGCCCGCCGGCATCGAAAGCGGCGCGCTGATGGCCATGCACTTCGCCGACGAGGCGTTGCTGGTGACCAACCCCGAGGTGTCTTCGGTGCGCGACTCCGACCGCATCCTGGGCATGCTGGGCAGCAAGACCCAGCGCGCCATCGAAGGCGGCGAGCCCATCAAGGAGCACCTGCTCATCACGCGCTACAACCCCAGCCGCGTCGAAGACGGCCAGATGCTGAGCCTGGAGGACATTCAGGACATCCTGCGCATCAAGCTCATTGGCGTGATCCCCGAGTCGGAAGTGGTGCTGCAGTCGTCCAACCAGGGCTCGCCCGCCATCCACGCGCAGGGCACCGATGTGTCCGAGGCCTACAAGGACGTGATCGACCGTTTCCTCGGTGTTACCGACAAGCCGCTGCGCTTCATCGAAGCCGAAAAACCCGGTTTCTTCAAACGCCTGTTCGGGAGCAAATAAGCCATGGCGTCCTTCCTGTCCTTCCTGCTCGGCGAGAAAAAGAAGACGGCCAGTGTGGCCAAAGAGCGCCTGCAGATCATCCTGGCGCACGAGCGCAATGGCCGCAATGCTGCCGAACCCGACTACCTGCCCGCGCTGCAACGCGAGCTGGTGGCGGTGATCTCGAAATACGTGAAGATCAACCCCGACGACCTGAAGGTGCACCTGGAGCGCCAGGACAACCTGGAGGTGCTCGAAGTCAAGATCGAGCTGCCGGACCCGGTGCGCTGATTTGGAGTGAAATCGGCCACTGCCGCCTATAAACAAGCATCAGTAGCTATCAAAAACGAAGTAAAAGCGCCTCAGCGCGCGTGCTTCGCAAACTTCCCGGCGAAGGCCTGGGCGATGCTCAGGCCCCGCTGCCCGGGCACCAGGGTGGCGGTCTGGCCCGCTGCAATGCTGCCTTGCTGCTCCACCGCCAGGTAGTAGCCGCAGCACCCGGCGATCGCCATGGCGCGCGAGGCTTGCGGGGAACCCATCACGGCATTGAACTTGGAGCAGGGCTCGCGCGGTGCCGTCACGCGCAGCACGCAGTCGGGAAACTGCAGCCGGTCGCCCACGTACACCTCGTGTTCCAGCAGGCCCTCGACTGTGAGGTTTTCTCCCAGGAAGCCCGGCGGCAGGCTTTCGTCAAACAGGCTCACCCCCCACTCGCGCCGCTGGGTCTGCCAGAAGGCGTAGTGCACCGCAGGGTAGGCATACACCGCCTTGTCGAGGCCGCCATGCACGCTCAGGTCGGCCTGCTCGTCGCCGGCCAGGCCCAGCCGGACCACGGCAACGGGGCCGGGCATGGCCGATTTGCCGATGGCCGTGAGAATCCTGCGCTCGCCGATGCGCACTGGCCGGGCCGTTCCCACGTTCACGCTGTGCAGTTGCAGTGTTCTGTCCATGGGCGGCACCTAAAGCGGGTGCTCGGTGTAGAACCGCCCACCGTGGTACAGCAGCGGCGACTTGCCGCCCTGGTGCTGGCAGCGCTCGACCTCGCCGACAAAGATCACATGGTCGCCTTCGTCATAGCGGCTGCGGTTGAAGCATTCGAACGTGGCTGCAGTGCCCGCCAGCAAGGGGGCGCCGCTGATGCCGGAGTGGTGTTCCACGCCGGCAAAGCGGTCGATGCCGCGGGCGGCAAAGCGCTCGGCCAGGGCCTTCTGGTCGGCGGCCAGGACGTTGATGGCGTAGTGGGAGCCATTGGCAAAAGCCGGCATCGAGGCCGCCGCGCGCGCCAGACTCCACAGCACCAGGGGGGGCTGCAGCGACACCGAGTTGAATGAACTGGCGGTGAGCCCGATGGGCTCGCCCGCTGCGTTGCGGGCGGTCACGATGGTCACTCCCGTGGCGAACATGCCCAGCGCATCGCGAAACTCGCGTGCGGAAAAACTCGGCGGGCGTGCCAGGGCGGGTGGGGGCAAGGAACGGTTCACAAAAACGGGGCGCGGAGCCGTGGGGATGGGAGAGGCCTATTATGGTGTGGCGCGCGCCCGTCCACGCGGGCGTGGCCCCCTTGCGCGGAACTCTGCATGGCACTCTTACCCACCTACATGACTCTGGGCGCAGGCCCCACGGTGCTCCTGCTGCACGATGCCGATGGCGGCCACCTCACGTTTGCGCCCCAGGTCGAGCGGCTGGCCAGCGCTGGCTACCGCGCCGTGGCGTGGGACATGCCCGGTTATGGCCACAGTGCGCCCATCGACCCCTACACCTTCAAGGGCCTGGCGCACAGCTGCCTGGCGTTGGTGGAGGCGCTGCAATGCGGCCCCGTCACGCTGGTGGGCCATGGGCTGGGTGCCATGGTGGCGGCAGAGGTGGCGTTGCGCCAGCCCGCGCTGGTGCGGCGGCTGGTACTGTGTGCCGGCGGCCCCGGCCTGGACGCCCAGGCCAAGCAGGACTGGATCGCCCCCCGCTGGCAGGCCTTGCAAGCGGTGGAAGGCGGCCAGTCGATGGACCTGCTGGCCCAGGCACTCGTGCCCCGGTTCATCGGCGGCGGTGCCTTGCCCGAGGGCGTGCGGCTGGCGGTGCATGCGTTGTCGCAGGTCTATCCGGCGACCTACCGGCGGGCTCTGCAGCTGCTGGCGTTGTTCGACCGCGATGCCGTGGCGTTCAGGCGCCTTGCGATGCCCACCTTGCTGTTGGTCGGCGCCATGGACCCCTGCACGCCACCCGCCGCGCTGCAGGCGCTGTCCCAGGTGTTGCCCGATGCCCGCTTCCAGAACCTGGCGCATGTCGGCCATTGGCCGCAACTGGAGGACCCGGACGGATTTGACGCCGCCTTGCTGGCCTTTCTGGCCGAGCGGCGCCGGCTGCACTGAGCGGGCGGATTTTCAGGCCATTGACCGCCTCTCGGGGAGCCTGTGCGCCATTCAGCGCCTGGTTCGTGCAGAGGCTCCCGGGGCGCCCAGAAAGCCGAAGTTCATTGCAGGCTGCACACCGCTGATCAGCTCGGCCAATGCCTTGCCCGAGCCCGCACCATGCGTCCAGCCCAGCGTGCCATGGCCCGCATTCACCCACAGCTTGCCCACGCGCGTGCGGCCGATGAACGGGATATTGGTGG
>DAOPUP010000336.1:0-3159 GCA_035350655.1 Acidovorax sp.
TGCGGCGCCACCACCATCACGATGGAGATGGAAATCGCCGCCGTGCATGCCATCGCCCAGCTGGCCCAGGCCGAGCAAAGCGAGGTGGTGGCGGCAGCGTATGTGGGCGAGCCCCTGGCGTTTGGCCCGGAATACCTGATTCCCAAGCCCTTCGACCCGCGCCTGATGATGATGATTGCGCCGGCCGTGGCGCAGGCCGCGTTTGATTCCGGCGTGGCCCTGCGCCCGATCGCCGACATGGACGCCTACCGCGACCATCTGCAGACCTTCGTGTACGCCTCGGGCACCACCATGAAGCCCATCTTCACCGCCGCCAAGGCAGCCACCAAAAAGCGCGTGGCCTATGCCGAGGGCGAGGAAGAGCGCGTGCTGCGCGCCGCGCAGATCGTGGTGGACGAAAAAATCGCGCGCCCCACGCTGATCGGCCGCCCGGCCATCATCGCGCAGCGCATCGAGAAGTTCGGCCTGCGCCTGAAGGAAGGCCAGAACTACGACGTGGTCAACGTCGAGCAGGACCACCGCTACCGCGACTTCTGGCAGACCTACCACCGCATGACCGAGCGCAAAGGCGTCACCGCCCCGATCGCCAAGATCGAGATGCGCCGCCGTCTGTCTCTGATCGGTGCCATGCTGCTGCACAAGGGCGAGGTGGATGGCCTGATCGCCGGCACCTGGGGCCACACGGCGCACCACCTGAATTACATCGATCAGGTGATTGGCAAGCGGGCGGGCGTGACCACCTTTGCCTGCATGAACGGCCTGCTGCTGCCCGACCGCCAGGTGTTCCTGGTGGACACCCACGTCAACTACGACCCCACGGCCGAGCAGCTGACCGAAATCACCATGATGGCGGCCGAAGAAATGCTGCGCTTTGGCATCAAGCCCAAGGCGGCGCTGCTGTCGCACTCCAACTTTGGTAGCAGCGACCAGCCCAGCGCCGTGAAGATGCGCAAGACGTTCGAGCTGCTGCGCGTGCAGGCGCCCTGGCTCGAAGTGGACGGCGAAATGCACGGCGACCTGGCACTGGACGGCAAGGCGCGCGCCGTGCTCATGCCCCACAGCAGCCTCACGGGCGATGCCAACTTGCTGGTGCTGCCCAACATCGACGCGGCCAACATTTCCTACAACCTGCTGAAGACAGCGGCAGGCGGCAACATCGCCATCGGCCCGGTGCTGCTGGGGGCGGCACAGCCGGTGCATATCCTCACCGCCAGCACCACGGTGCGGCGCATTGTGAACATGACAGCCATCACCGTGGCCGATGCCAGCGCAGCGCGATAAGCGTTGAACAAAAGCGTGCACTAACTCTGGTGCGCCCTGAAAGCCCGCAGCGCCTGCCCAATCTTTGTGCAGGCGCTTGCTTTTTGGGGGGCTTTGAGCGACACTAGCCCGTTGAAATTTCGGGTTAACCCGTAGTTTCCGAAAGGTGTCGTTGATGCTCAAGGCTGTAGCCGCCCCCCTGAGAAAAGCAGGGGTTTTGTGTGTTGTGGGTATTGCGTTGGTACTGGCTCCGGTCGCCGGACATGCCCGGAAATCACCTTCCGCCGATGCGTCCATTGCGTCCATCGCCGTGGCAGAACTCCCACCCCAGGGTCGTTCAACCTATGCGCTGATTCACAGTGGCGGCCCTTTCCCGCATGACAAGGACGGAACGGTTTTTGGCAATCGAGAACGGATATTGCCGGCCCAGCAGCGTGGCTATTACCGCGAATACACCGTCAAAACCCCCGGCGCGCGCAATCGAGGCGCCCGGCGCATTGTGTGTGGTGGCCAGCCCCGGGTGCCCGATGCCTGCTATTACACCAGCGACCACTACGCCAGTTTTCGCCGGATAGTCGAATGATGTCGGACAGGTTGCCCGCGCACCCACCATCGGGTGCGTGGACAGCCAGGCCCCTTGTTTTCCCGACCCGAAGCACGCATCCTGCGGTTTTGCGGTCAGCCAGAAGTTTTTGGACCTTATAAAGAAAGAGCAACGGAGATGCAGACGCCCCTTCGTAAAGACCAGGAAACGCCACTGCGTGGCGTGCGCACCAACATCGTGCAATCCATTCGCGCCTTTCGCGTGCAGGATCTGCAAGATGCCGCAGGCTCCCTGGGTCACCATTTTTTGTATGCCAACCTGGCCCACGCCCAGTCCAAACAGGATGTGCTGGACCTGATTGCCGCGCAGTTCACCTTTCCGGCGCACTTCGGCAAGAATTTCGACGCGCTCTACGACTGCATGACCGATCCCCTGCACAAGTCAGGGCCGCAACCGGGCTTCATCGTGGTGCTCGAACAGATCCCGGCCACAGGCAAGTTCGACAAGGAAGCACGCGAGCAGTTGCTGGACATCTTCCGCGATGCGGCAGATTTCTGGGGCGACCGCAAGATTCCGTTCCGCTGTTTCTATTCTTTTCTTTAGCCCGTTCTGCAACCACCAGCCAAGCAGAACGGGCGAACGAGGCTAAGGAAACGACGGCGATCCAGGGCATCGCCATCGACCCGGATACCGCCGAGAAGATGCCCACCGACAAACTGGTCGACATCTCGCCCCTGGCGCTGCGCATGAGCAGCCCGTTCAATGCGGGTTACTGGCTGACCGCCGCCTGAGCGCAGGCACGCAAGCCCTTTGCGCGTGAATGGCCCGCCTCTCGGCGGGCTTTTTTACGCCAAAAAAAGTCCTGGCGCTTGCACAGCAAGCACCAGATGCTATGCTTTTTGATCCAACGCGAGGGCCAGCGCCACATATTCTTGCACCGGCACTTCTTCTGCGCGGCGCTGGGTGTCGAAGTGGCCGGCAAAGAGCCGGCCTTCCAGCCAGCGACCCAGGGTGTGGCGCAGCAGCTTGCGGCGCTGGCTGAACGCCACCTGGACCAGTTCGGACAGCAATGCCGGGCGCACTGCCGCCGGCGCGGCATGGGGCACCATGCGCACCACCGCGCTGTCCACCCGGGGCGGTGGATCGAAACTCTCGGGTGGCACGAACAGCACGTTCTCCATGGCATAGCGCCACTGCAACATGACCGACAGGCGCCCATAGTCCGACGTGGCTGGCGACGCCACCATGCGGTCGATCACCTCTTTTTGCAGCATGAAATGCTGGTCTTCGATCGCCTGCACATGCTCGAGCAGATGGAACAGGATGGGCGTGGAGATGTTGTAGGGCAGGTTGCC
>DAOPUP010000337.1:0-1329 GCA_035350655.1 Acidovorax sp.
CCGTGCTGCGCGCCCGCTGCCCGCGGGTCCCTAGAATGTTTGGCCTCACACCTGAAAGACCGCCTCCATGACCCAGGGACTGATCCGTATCCGTGGCGCACGCCAGCACAACCTCAAAAACCTGGACCTGGACATCCGTACCGGCGAGCTCACGGTGGTCACGGGCCCCAGTGGCTCGGGCAAGTCGAGCCTGATTTTTGACACGCTGTATGCCGAAGGCCAGCGCCGCTACGTGGAAACCTTCAGCGCCTACGCGCGCCAGTTTCTCGACCGCATGGACAAACCCGCTGTGGACAAGGTCGAGGGCGTACCCCCGGCCATTGCCATCGACCAGACCAACCCGGTGCGTTCCAGCCGCTCCACCGTGGGCACGATGACGGAGCTGAACGACCACCTCAAGCTGCTGTTTGCGCGCGCGGGGCAGTTGTTCGACCAGCAGACGGCGCAATCGGTGCGCCACGACTCGCCTGAAACCATCTATGCGGAGTTGGCCGCGCGCTGCGCTGCAGCCAGTGACCCGCGCATCGTGTTGACCTTCCCGGTTGAGCTGCCCGCCAACACCTCGGCCGAACAGGTCGAGCAATGGCTGTCCGCCAGCGGCTTCACCAAGGTGCAGGCGGAGCGTGAAGAGGCCAGGCCAACGGGGCTGCGCACCAGCGCAGCGCCGGGCCGCCCCAAGCAAGCGAGCACCCCCTCGGGGGGCAGCGAACCACACGCAGTGGGGAGCGCGGGGGCTGTCAAAGTTCTGGATGTGGTGGCGGACCGCTTCCGCCTGGGCAATGCCGAGAAGGCGCGCGTGATCGAGGCCATCGAGGTCGCGCTCAAGCGCGGCACTGGGCGCCTGAATGTCTACCGGCTGGTGGATGAGGGCGAACCAGAGTTGTGGCGCTTCTCCACCGGCCTGCACTGCCCCGACAGCGACCTGCGCTACAGCGACCCCATCCCGTCAGCCTTCTCGTTCAACTCGGCTGTCGGCGCCTGCGAGAGCTGCCGGGGCTTTGGCCGCGTGATCGGAGTGGACTATGGCCTGGTCATCCCCAACGACAAGCTCACGCTGCGTGCGGGGGCCATCAAAACCATCCAGACCCCCGCGTGGAAGGAGGCGCAGGACGATCTCATGCGCCACGCCGAGGCCGCCGGCATCCCGCGCGACACGCCCTGGAACAAGCTCACCGATGAGCACAAGAAATGGGTCATCAACGGCTCGCCGAACTGGAACGGCAAATGGAACCAGCAGTGGTACGGCATCAAGCGCTTCTTCGAATACTTGGAGAGCAAGGCCTACAAGATGCACATCCGCGTGCTCTTGTCCAAGTACCGCAGCTACAC
>DAOPUP010000337.1:1429-3158 GCA_035350655.1 Acidovorax sp.
GTGCTGGACGAGCCCAGCATCGGCCTGCACCCGCGCGACATGCACCGCATCACCGAGGCCATGCTGCGCCTGCGAGACGCGGGCAACACCCTGGTGGTGGTGGAGCACGACCCGGCCGTGATGCTTGCGGCCGACCGCATGATCGACATGGGCCCCGGCCCGGGCCGCCTGGGTGGGCAGATCGTGTTCGACGGCACCACCGCCGACCTGCGCAAGGCCGACACGCTCACGGGCGCCTACCTGGGCGGGCGCAAGCAGGTGGGCTTCGGCTTCAAGCGCATGGTGACGGAATCGACCCCGCGCCTCATCCTGGAAGGCGCGCGCGAGCACAACCTGCAGAACCTGTCGGTCGAGTTCCCGCTGCAGCGCCTGGTCACCGTCACCGGCGTCAGCGGCTCGGGCAAATCGAGCCTGATCCAGGACGTTCTGGCGCCTGCGCTGCTGCGCCACTTTGGCAAGGCCACCGATGCGCCCGGTGCGCACGACCGCCTGCTGGGTGCGGACCATCTGTCGGACGTGGTGTTTGTTGACCAGTCGCCCATCGGCAAAACTGCGCGCTCCAACCCCGTGAGCTATGTGGGCGCGTGGGACCGCATTCGTGAACTCTTTGCCGTGGCGCCGCTGTCCCAACAGCGCAGCTACACCGCCAGCAAGTTCAGCTTCAACAGCGGTGACGGGCGCTGCCCCACCTGCGGTGGCTCGGGCTTTGAGCATGTGGAGATGCAGTTTCTCTCGGACGTGTACCTGCGTTGCCCCGATTGCGATGGCAAGCGCTACCGCCCCGAGATTCTGGAGATCACCATCGAGCGGGGTGGTCGCAATCTCAATGTGGCGGACGTGCTCGCCCTCACCGTCGCCGAGGCGGCGGACCTGTTTGAGTGCGACCGCGATGTGATCCGTGCGTTGCAACCCATCGTGGATGTGGGGCTTGAATATGTGGCGCTGGGCCAGCCCGTGCCCACGCTCAGCGGCGGCGAGGCGCAGCGCCTCAAGCTGGCGGGCTTTCTGGCCGAGGCAGCGCGCAGCGCATCCAAGTCGCGCCAGGCGGTGGCACGCAAGGGCACGTTGTTCCTGTTCGACGAGCCCACCACCGGCCTGCACTTTGACGACATCGCCAAGCTCATGCGCGCGCTGCGCAAGCTCATTGATGCGGGGCACTCGCTCATCGTCATCGAGCACAACCTCGATGTGATCCGTGCGAGCGACTGGCTCATCGACCTGGGCCCCGAGGGCGGCGATGCCGGCGGCCTCATCGTGGCTGAGGGCACGCCCGAGGACGTGCGCCAGCACGCCAGCTCGCACACCGGCCAGGCGCTGCGCGACTATGAACTCACGCTGGGCGTGGGCGGGCATTCGGTGCATGAAAAAGCTGCAGCGCTACGAAAAAAAGAGCAAGATGCCAATATAAATAAACCGCTGGTGGCCAAAAACGCCATACAAATCGTGAACGCCAAGGAGCACAACCTCCAGAACCTGAGTGTGGACATCCCCCGCGGCCAATTCAACGTGGTCACCGGCGTGAGCGGCTCGGGCAAGTCCACGCTGGCGTTTGACATCCTGTTCAACGAAGGCCAGCGCCGTTACCTTGAATCGCTCAATGCCTACGCGCGTTCCATCGTGCAACCGGCCGGGCGGCCCGAGGTGGATGCGGTGTACGGCATTCCGCCCACCGTCGCCATCGAGCAGCGCCTGTCGCGCGGCGGGCGCAAGTCCACCGTGGGCACCACCA
>DAOPUP010000338.1:0-3157 GCA_035350655.1 Acidovorax sp.
TGGCCTGGCCATGGTCGTGGATGGAGCAGGGCCCCACCACCACGATCAGCCGGTCATCCTGGCCATGCAGCACGCGCGAGATGGCGGCGCGGCTGTTTTCGACCAGGGTTTGCGCGGCGAGGGGCGTGGGCAGCCATTCCTGCAGCAGGGCGGGTGTGATCAGCGGGCGCACGGCCTTGATGCGCGTGTCATCGATGCGCGTGGTGTCGTGCGTGGAGATGGGGGTGGCGGAGCGGTGTGCGTAGGTCATGGTGGCGACGATTGTCGCGCGGAGCAGCGACGGACTTTTTTCGCCACGGCCCACACCGCCAGCCACTGGCGCTGCCCAGGCGAGAGACGCCAGGCAAGGGCCACCCCATGGCGAGGGCGTTGTCCCCCTCAGGGGGCGCTTTCACAGCCGGCGAAACGACGCGTTCTGCCGCGCCCAGTGGCGCGACTGCAAATGATCGAGCCGCACGGTTCCACCCGACGAGGGTGCGTGCACGAAACGCCCCTCGCCCACATAGATCCCTGCATGGGTGGGTGTGCGCCCGGGGCCAAACACCACCAGGTCGCCGCTGCGCAGCTCGGCGTTGGCGATCGACTGGCCCCAGCCACTGAGCTGCGCCACGGTGCGCGGTGGCGCTGTGCCCACCCGGTGGCGGTAGACATAGCCAATGAGCCCGCTGCAGTCAAAGCCCGCATCGGGCGTGTTGCCGCCGTAGCGGTAGGGCGTGCCCACCAGGCCGAGCGCGTGGATGGCGATGTCATGCGCCTGTTCGTCCGTCAGCGCTGATGCCACCGACCGCGCGGGTGCGGGCGCGGTCGCGGGGGGCGTGCTGCAGCCGCCCAGCAGCAGGGCGCACACCAGGCCCAGGCCATACCCAGCATGCCCCAGCACCGCGGCAGTTCGGGAAAAGGAGTTCATTCCCGGCATGAAGAAATGAATGAAAACGGCCCGGTGTGCATATTGAATAAGCAGTATTAGCTATTAAATAAATAGCAAAAGGGCGGCTGGCTATTTCTTGTGGCGATCGGGCGTCAGGAACAGGCCGATGCCCACCACGATCAGGATCAGGGGCCACCAGGTGCGCAGCAACTCGCGCAGGCTGATGTCGATCATGCCCAGATTGCTCAGCAGCATGAAGCTGCCCGCCAGAATCAGCACGATGGCTGCCACATTGCCTCGCATGCATCTCTCCTTGAAATCCACAGCTTAACGGCCCAGCGGCGCCACGCCGATCAGCCAGGCGTGGGCCCACAGCGCAAACCCGGCCCAGGCCAGCGCGCCCAGCACCAGGGTTGCCACGGTGCCTGCGGCATTGCCGGGGGCAACCACCGCGCCCTGCGCCCGGTCGCGCTGGCGCGCCGCCCGAAAGCTCAGCACGGCCCAGAGCAAAAATGCGCCAAACAGCAGCACATCCGCCAGGTTGCCATTGGACAGGAGGTGCGCCAGCGCCCACACCTTCACGCCCAGCACCATGGGGTGGTGCAGCCGGGCCTTGATGGCGTTGCGCGGCACATAGGCGGCGGCCAGCAGGATGAAGGCGATCAGCGTGAGCAGTGCCGCGGCGTGGCGCATGCCCACCGGGGGCAGCCACAGCGCCACGGGTTGCTGGCGCGCCAGGCCATAGCCCCACACGATCAGCGCCAGGCCCACGGCCGACACCAGTGAAACCAGCCCCTTCCAGGGCCCTTCGCCCAGGCGCGCCAGCGTGTGCGTGCGCCAGCCATCGGCCACGATGCGCACCGAGTGCACGCCCAGAAACAGCGCCAGTCCGAGAAGCAGATACGACATGAGAACCTTGGATGGGAAACGATGGCGCGATTATGGGCAGGCCATGATGGCGGGCCGAATTTTCAGGTCAAAAGGCCTGTGGCAATGGATGGATAAGTGCCAGAAGCTATCAAAAACAAAGTGCGACGGGCCTGCGCACTTCACGCCCCGGCCGCATGCTGCGCCAGCAGCTTGCCCACCGCGGGCCTGGCGCAGCGCTGCAGCGCCATCAGCAGGGCATGGTCGGGCTGGGCCACGCCCCAGTGCGTGCGCAGGTCGTGCTGCATGCGCGCCAGCAGCTCGGCGGCCATCTCGGCATCGGCCAGCGCCCGGTGGGCCTGGCCGGTGCGTGGCAGGCCGTGGTAATCGACCAGCACGCCCAGCTTGTGGCTGGGCGCCTGCGGATACAGCCGGCGCGACAGCAGCACCGTGCAGGCAAACGGCTGCGGCGCAGGCAGCCCGGCCAGGGCCAGCTCGGCCTGCCAGAACTTGCGGTCGAACGCGGCGTTGTGCGCCACCATGGGCGCGCTGCCCACAAAGCGCGCGGCCTCCTGCATCACGCCGGCCGCATCGGGTGCGGCGTTCACCATGGCGTTGGTGATGCCGGTGAGCCCGGTGATGAACGAAGGAATCCATGCGCCGGTTTTCATCAGGCTCTGGAAGCGGTCCACCACCACCCCGCCTTGCAGCAGCACGATGGCCACCTCGGTGGCGCGCGCGCCCTGGCCGGGCGAGATGCCGGTGGTTTCAAAGTCGATGACGGCGATGGGGTGGGACATGGGGCGAGACCAGCAGCGCTGGACGTGGGGCGTTTCAAAGATTCAGCAATTTTGACCTGCAGTGCTTATCAATCAATGTCGTGCAGCTATCAAAAACAAAGCATCATGCTTTCTTCAAAAACTCGGACTTGAGCAGCATGCTGCCCAGGTCGGTCTTGCAGTCCACGTTGTGGCCATCGGCACCGTCCACCAGGCGGATGCCCTTGATCTTGGTGCCCTTCTTGAGTGTGGACGAAGAGCCCTTCACCTTGAGGTCTTTCACCAGGATCACCGCGTCGCCATCCGCCAGCGGGTTGCCGTTGGCGTCGCGCACCACGCCGTCGCCTGCGGCGTCGGCATCGGTATCGGCGGCATCCGCCACCTGGGGCCATTCGTGGCTGCAATCGGGGCAGATGAAATTGGCACCGTCAGGGTAGGTGTTCTCCTGGCCGCATTGGGGGCAGGCGGGGATGGTGTGGGGCATGGGTGGTCCTCTCTTTGTTCGCTGTTGTTGTGGTTTGAAATATGGCCTGGGAAGTGTCGCCCAATCACAGCGGCGCGCGTTGCTCCAGCGCAAACGGCGGCAGGCCTTTGAGCAGCCGCTGGCCGTAGCTGGTGCGCGTCAGGCGCTTGTCGTAGCAGT
>DAOPUP010000339.1:0-3151 GCA_035350655.1 Acidovorax sp.
GCCAACCCCTGGTTCATGGGCGCGCTGGTGGTGTCGATGGGGCTGGCCATGGCGGGTCTCACGCTGTCGGCGGTGCCCCAGGGGCTGGTCAACGCCGCGCAGCTGGTGATCGGCGTCAGCCTGGGCGTGCGCTTTCGCGCCGATTTTTTGCGCACCGCGCCGCGCTGGCTGGCGTCGGTGGCGGTGGGCACCGGGGTGCTGATGCTGCTGTGCGCGCTGTTTGCCTGGTTGCTGGCCCAGGCCACCGGGTTGCCCTGGGTGACCCTGCTGTTGGGCAGCTCGCCCGGCGGTATTACCGAGATGGCCATCACGGCCAAGGTGCTGCAATTGGGCGTGCCGGTGGTCACGGCGTTTCAGGTGTGCCGGCTGATTGCGGTGCTGGTCCTGGTGGAGCCGCTGTTCCGGCGCATTTACCCGCCCGCGGCTTGAGCAATGCCGCAACGCAACGGCCCTGGATTGGAGCCTGGCGGGCGGCTCAGGGTTAAAAAAAGGGGCCATGCCCCTTTTTCTTTTTTCGCGTCAGTGCACCACCACCGGGTTGTGCGCCAAACCGGCATAGCGGTCGAGGGCGCTTTCTACCTCTTCCTGGGTGGGGGTATCGCGTTGCCAGGCCAGGATCTGCTGCTGGAACATTTCGGCCCATGAGCCGTCCAGATACACCTCTTTGCCTGAGCGTTTGTCCACAATTTCGAAGCCGTGGCGGGCCAGCTGGGGCGCGGGCGGGGCGCTGTCGTTCAGTGGCCCCCCCTTTTGCTCCACGGCGTCGGGCAGCATGTGGACCACCACAAAGGAGTCAGAGTCGTAGAGCATTTGCATTGTGTTCCCCCAGTCGTTGTACAGGTCAGATGACAGCGGGCGGGCAGAGTTCAAGTGCCACGGCATCCTGGCCCTGCTGCTTTGCAGTATTTCACGAAAAAGTACCCGCGCCGGGTTCGCAGGGCTTTTTCGCCGCCATGGCGCCCGCCAGCCACGCCCGGCGCGCGCATGCCGGCCTGCCTGCGGGGGGTCAGGGCGGGCCGCTGCTGCGTAGGCGCAGGTCGGCAAAGTCGCCGTTGGCCTGCGTCAGGCGGATGCGCACGGGCACATAGCCCAGCTCGGGTGCCAGCCACAGCTCGGCTTTCTGGTCGTAGTCGCGGCGCGGCAGGCGCAGCAGCTTCCAGGCCAGGGTGGGACCGGCGGGCAGGTCGAGTGTTTCCTGCCCCTCGATCGAGAACGTCCAGCGATCGGCGCTGCGGGCGCTGGCCGTGGTCAGGGTGACCTGGGTGCCCGGCACAAACCGCGCCGGGTCGGCCGCTAGCAGCGCGCCGAGCTGGATGAACACGCTCAGGCGGTCCTGCGCGCCGGTCCCCACGGCGGCCGGTGGGGTGTTGGCGCTGAAGGTGACGCGGCCCTGGACGTGGTCAAAGTGGGCGGCCTGCTCGCTGCGCGAGCGGTCGGCAAAACGCTCGGGCTGCAACCCCTGCGCGGTGATCTGACCCACACTGCTCTGGGAGCGGGTGCCCACCAGAAAGGCGCTGATTTCCTGGCGGGCTTCGTAGCGGCTGCCATCGTGCTGCCACAGCAGTTCGGCGCGGGCGTTGTAGTGGAATTTTTTGGCTTGCCCGCTCACGTCAAACGCCAGGCGCACCGGCGCGGGCAGGTGCACGGCGGGCGCTGCCGTGCTGGCCGCGCGGCCCGTGGTGCCCCCTGGGGGGCTGATGTCGAGGCCCGCGCCCGTGTTGTTGTCAGGCGCCGTGGTGAATGCGGTGCTGTTGGGCTGGGACGATGGGGACATTGCAGCGCTGGCCTGGGGCTGGGGCGCTGCGGCCACCACCTCGGCGTTTTCAGTGGCCGCGGCCCCGTCGGCCCCATGCGCTCCATTGGCTCCATCGGGCGGTGGTGTGTTCGCGGCGTCCACCACCGGGGCTGCTGCCGGGGAATCGTCTGGGCCGGCAGGGCTCTCGGGCTGCGCTGGCGCAGGCAATGCGGTGGCCTTGGCCACGGTGTGCACTGCAGCGGGCGCGGCGGGAGGCTTGCGCACGGCCATGGGGCGGGCGGGTACGGTGGGTGCGGCTACCGCCGGGAGCGAGGGGGTTGGGGGCGGGGCCACAATGCTGCGCGTGCGAAAGACCGGCGCGGCAGGGGCTGCGGGCGGGTCGCTGTCCCAGGCCATGGGCATGCCTTGCAGCACCAGCCAGTGCAGTGCCAGCACCAGGGCAGTCAATACAAGCAGCGGCCGGCGTGGCATACAGGGACTCCAGAGGGCGTTAGGCGCCAACCGCGCCCAGGTCTTGCGAGCGTGGAGCGGCCAGCGCCGCCAGTGCGGCCTTGGGGCCGGGCATGGACCACCCGCGTTGAAATTCCCGTCGCTCCAGTTGCCACAAGCCGGCTTCCACCGACTGCATGCCCGCACGTTCTTTGTCCATGTGCAATAAACTTTGAGAGGTTTGCCTGGTTCAACCCAGTTTGGTTGGTGCCCGGCACGCTCTCTTTCCACTTGGGACAAGCGCCCTGCCACCATGAAACTCGCCACCTACAAAGACGGCTCGCGCGACGGCCAGTTGCTTGTCGTTTCCCGCGACCTGGGCTTGGCCCATTATGCGACCGGCATTGCCAGCAAGCTCCAGCAGGTGCTGGACGACTGGAACTTCCTGTCGCCACAGTTGCAGGATCTGTACGACCAGCTCAACGCGGGCCGTGCCCGCCACGCTTTTCCGTTGGACCCGCAGCAGTGCATGGCGCCGTTGCCCCGGGCCTACCAGTGGGCGGATGGCTCGGCCTATATCAACCATGTCGAACTGGTGCGAAAAGCGCGTCACACCGAAGTGCCGGAGAGTTTTTACACCGATCCTCTGATGTACCAGGGCGGCAGCGATGACTTCATCGGCCCCTGCGACGATGTGGTGGTGCCGAGCGAGGCCATGGGCATCGATTTCGAGGCAGAAATCGCCGTGGTCACGGGCGACGTGAAGATGGGCGCCAGCCCCGAGCAGGCACTCGACGGCATCCGTCTGATCATGCTGGCCAACGATGTGAGCCTGCGCAACCTCATTCCTGCCGAACTGGCCAAGGGCTTCGGTTTCTTTCAGAGCAAGCCCGCCACGGCCTTCAGTCCTGTGGCCGTGACGCTCGATGAACTGGGTGACGCCTGGGACCACGGCCGCCTGAACCT
>DAOPUP010000340.1:0-3132 GCA_035350655.1 Acidovorax sp.
GGTGTGCATGGGGTTCTCCTAGTGCAAAGGGGTTTCGGGGGCGCGCAGGGCGCCGGTGCGCAACAGCAGTGCGACGATCGCAGGCAGGTCGGCGACAGGGTCGGCCTGTAGTGCCTGGGCGGCGGCGTCCTCAAAGGGGGCACCTGCAGCGCAGGCATCCAGCAGGGCGCAGCCCGCGTGCGGCAGGGGCGCCCATTGCACGGCGTCGTGCGGTCGCGTCAGCAGCGCGCCTTCGCCCTGCCAGGGCAGGTCGGCATCCAACGCCAGGCCGTCGCGCTGGCACTGCCACAGGGTATAGGCCGGGTGCGCTGCGCACCATTGCCAGCGCGCGGCCGGGTGGGGCTGCAGGCGCAGCAGGGCCAGTGCCTCGGGCGGCTGGCGGGCCAGCCAGGCGGCCTGCAGCGCTGGGGCGTCGGCGGCCAGGTGGGCTTCGGTCCAGCAGCGGTCCAGCCGCGCCACGGCGCCCAGGTAGGGTAGGTCGGCAGCGGGTGCGAAGTGGTCGAGGAATTCGGCAAAGCCCGCGCCATAGGCCATCAGCCGCCCATCGCTTGGCGGGTGCTGGTGCACGAAGGCGTGCGCTGCGGCGCTCAGCCAGTCGGTGCCCACCAGCGCATGCACGGCGGGGTAGTTGGCCTGCAAGGCGTCGATGCAGCCCTTGGTCACGGTGTTGCGGTAGACGGCAAAGCCGGGCTGGGCGAGCAGTGCATCGAGCCAGGCAGGCGGTGGTGTGCTGGCGCCGGGCGGGGGCAGCAGTGCGCTGGCCAGGCCGTCCTGGAAGCCGCTCAGGTGCATGGCGTTGCCTCCAGGTGCGCGAGCATGCAGTGCGCGCGCTCGCGCTCGGCCAGCAGTTCGGGCAGGGGCGGAATGGCGTCGTCGCGCTCGATCAGCGTGGGCCGGGGGCCGGTGCGTGCGATCAGGCGCTCGTACAGCGCCCACACGGGCTCGGCCACGGGCGCGTCGTGGCTGTCGATCAGCAGCGCGTCGCCCAGGCGCAGGTCGGCATGGTGGCCCGCGAGGTGGATTTCGGTGATGGCCTGCACCGGAAAGGCGTCCAGGTAGTCGCTGGCGCGGGTGCCCAGGTTGTGCGCGCTGAGGTAGACGTTGGCCACGTCCAGCAGCAGGCCGCAGCCGGTGCGGCGCACCAGCTCGGCCAGGAAATCGGTCTCAGACCAATCGTGCCCCTCGAGGTGCAAGTAGTGCGTGGGGTTCTCGATGGAAATGGTCCGGCCCAGGGCGTCCTGCGTGGTGCTGATGTTGGCTGCAATGCGTGTCAGCGCCTCGTGCGTGCGCGGAAAAGGCAGCAGGTCCGGGTGGTAGCGCCCGCGCCAGGCCGACCAGGCAAGGTGCTCGGACACCAGCGCGGGCTTGATGCGCCGCGCCAGTTGCGCCAGGCGCTGCAGGTGGCCCACATCCGGTGGCGCATCGGCCGCGAGGGAGAGCGAGACGCCATGCAGTGACACCGGGTGCTGCGCCCGGATGGCTTCAAGCCAGGCCAGGCGCGGGCCGCCGTCGGCCAGGTAATTCTCGGGGTGCACCTCCCACCACAGGCCGCTGGCGGTGCAGTGCAGGGCCTCGTCGTAATGCTGGGGCTTGAGGCCCAGGCCCGCGGTGAGAAGGGGTGTCATGGTGCGGCTTTCGGTCAGCTCTTCATGGCTTCCAGGGAACCCATGCCCTTGGGCGTTTTGATGCTGGCGCAGGTGCCTGCGGGAACAAACTTCCAGGCATTGCCCTGGTAGTCCACCTTCGAGGTGCCCGCGCAGGTGGTGCCGGGGCCCGCGGCGCAGTCGTTCTTGCCTGCCAGCGAGACGCCGTAGCACTTTTCCATGGCGGGTTTGGCCATGTCGCCGGATTTGTTCATGTTGTCGGACTGGGCCATGGCGGCGCCAGAAGTGAGGGCGGCAAAGGCGAGGGCGCCGAGGGTGAGGGTGCGTGTGGTCATGGCAGTTTCTCCAGAAAAGATGAATGACAGGAAAGCAGACCTGGGTGCCAGAGCGCGGTGCGCCGCAGTGCCCGATCTGCGATGTAATTCGCGCTGCATGCGGGACGGGTTACACCGAGTGCAAAAAATCGGGCGGCTTTTTTTGAAGCCTGCTGTAACCGGATGGCTCCAGCGCACGAATACCCTTCAGGGAGACACCATGGAGATTGAAGACAGGCTGCGTGCGCTGCTGCTGCAGGGGCTGGACGCCGACGCAGCGGCCTACCAGCGGTTTTTGAAGGAGTTGAGCGCCCATCTGCGGGCGTTCCTGCGGCGCCGTCTGGCGCAGTGGCCGGATGCGGTGGAAGACCTGGTGCAGGAGACGCTGCTGGCCGTGCACAACCAGCGCCACACCTACCGGCCCGAAATGCCGGTGACGGCGTGGGTGCATGCGATTGCCCGCTACAAGCTGGTGGATTGGTTGCGCTCGCACGCGGTGAAAGAAGCGCGCAACGATCCGCTGGACGATGCCCACGAGCTGTTCTCCAGCAGCGATGCCGAAGCCGCTGAGGCACGACGCGATCTGGGTCAGTTGCTGCAGACACTGCCCGACCGCCAGCGCTTGCCCATCGTGCATGTGAAGTTGCACGGGCTTTCGGTGGTCGAGACGGCGCAACTCACGGGGCTGTCGGAGTCGGCGGTCAAAATCGGCGTGCATCGGGGGCTCAAGGCCCTGGCCGCCAAGATCAGGGGAATGGCATGAAAACCGATGAATTGATTCATCTGCTGGCCGCCGATGCCACGCCGGTGGCCCGCCACCGCATTGAGCAGCGCTTCGCCCTGGCCACTTTGGCTGGGTTGGTAGGTGCCGGGATGGCGCTGATGGCCTGGTTTGGCTTGCGGCCAGACCTGGCGCAGGCTGCGGCCTTGCCCATGTTCTGGGGCAAGCTGATGTTTGCTGCGTCGCTCGCGGTGGCTGGACTGGCGTTGCTGCGGCGCATGGCGCGCCCCGGCGCCACCCTGGGGCTTTCGGCCTGGTGGCTGGCTGTGCCGCCCCTGGTGGTGTGGGCCATGGCAGCATGGGCTCTGTGGCAGGCCGCACCGGCCGAGCGCCTGCCGCTGCTGCTGGGCAGCACCTGGCGCACCTGCCCGTTCAACATTGCGGCCCTGTCGGCGCCGGCTCTGGCGGCCTGCTTGTGGGCGCTGAAAGGTGC
>DAOPUP010000341.1:0-3122 GCA_035350655.1 Acidovorax sp.
TCCCCAACGACCCTGAAAAGCCGATGGTGACCAGCGGCGTGCGCATTGGCACCCCTGCCATGACCACGCGCGGCTTCAAGGAGGAAGAAGCACGCATCACGGCCCACCTGATCGCCGACGTGCTGGACAACCCGCGCGATGAAGCCAACATCGCGGCCGTGCGCGCCAAGGTCAATGCGCTGACGGCCCGTTTTCCGGTCTACGGTTAACCTGGCCGCACTACCCCCATGAAGTGCCCCTTCTGCAGCCACCAGGAAACACAGGTCGTCGAGACCCGGGTGTCGGAGGATGGGGACTTCATCCGCCGCAGGCGCCAGTGCGGCGCCTGTGAAAAGCGCTTCACGACCTACGAGCGGCCGGAAGTCAACTTCCCGGCCATCGTCAAGAAAGATGGCCGCCGCATCGAATACGAGCGCGGCAAGCTGCTGGCCTCGTTCAATCTGGCCTTGCGCAAGCGGCCCGTGAGCACCACGCAGATCGACAGCGCCATCGAGCGCATCGAGGAAAAGCTGCTGAACCTGGGGCAGCGCGAAGTGCTTTCCAGCCACATCGGTGAACTGGTGATGCGCGAACTCAAAAAGCTAGACAAGGTGGCCTATATCCGCTTTGCCAGCGTGTACCGCAGCTTCGAGGACATCGACGATTTCCGTGCGATGGTGGATGAAGTGCGCAAGTAAACGGCATTCAATCCAGGGCGCTACAGCCTCTTAGCGCTGATAAATCAAGCGCCATTAGCTACTATTAAGATAGCAAACTATCCGTCACCGGCATCACCAGCAGGCCGCACTACACTGCGGTGCGGCCTTGGCGAAAGCGGCCGCTCACGGTGCACGGTGCCGAAAAAAACCCGTGGGGATTGCCAGCCATCACCGCTGTGAAGCGTTGTTGAGCGCTGAGCAGACCGGTGCCACACGCCATCATGGTCGGGGCCGGCAAAACGCCAGCCCCTGCAGTCAAACGAAGGAAGCCCGGATGGGCGGCACGTTGGCCACCACATCGGCGCACTGGGCACGGTGGCGCAAGGCATGCTCTATCACCACCAGCGCCAGCAGCGCCTCGGCAATCGGCGCGGCACGAATGCCGACACAGGGGTCGTGGCGCCCCTTGGTGACGACCTCGGCGCTGCGGCCATGGATGTCGATCGACTCGCGCGGGCTGATGATGGAGCTGGTGGGCTTGATGGCAATGCTCACCTCCAGGTCCTGCCCGGTGCTGATGCCTCCGAGCACACCGCCCGCATGGTTGGTACGGAAACCGTCGGGGCTCATCGAATCGCCGTGCGTGGTGCCACGCTGGGCCACGCTGGCAAAGCCGGCGCCAATCTCTACACCCTTGACGGCATTGAGCCCCATCATGGCGTAGGCGATATCGGCATCGAGCTTGTCGAACAAGGGCTCACCGAGGCCCACCGGCACGCCCGTGGCCTGCACGCGGATGCGCGCGCCGCAGGAGTCGCCGGCCTTGCGCAGCGCGTCCATGTAGTCCTCTAACCGGCCCACATCGGCCACCGGCGCAAAGAATGGGTTGCTGCGCACATGGTCCCAGCTCTCGAACGGGATGGGCAGCTCACCGAGCTGTGTCATGCAGGCACGGAACTGCGTGCCGTACTGCTGCGCCAGCCACTTCTTGGCCACCGCGCCGGCGGCCACCGTGGGCGCCGTCAGGCGCGCTGACGAGCGGCCACCGCCGCGCGGGTCACGGATGCCGTATTTATGCCAGTAGGTGTAGTCCGCATGGCCGGGGCGAAAACTCTCGGCGATGTTGCTGTAGTCCTTGCTGCGCTGGTCGGTGTTGCGGATCAGCAGGGCAATCGGTGTGCCGGTGGTCTTGCCCTCGTACACGCCCGAGAGGATTTCGACCGCATCGGGCTCGTTGCGCTGCGTGACATGCCGGCTGGTGCCGGGCCGGCGCCGGTCCAGGTCGGCCTGGATGTCTGCTTCGACCAGCGGCATGCCGGGCGGGCAGCCGTCGATCACACAGCCAATGGCCGGGCCGTGGGATTCACCGAAGTTGGTGACTGCGAATAGGGTGCCGAAAGTGTTGCCGCTCATGGCTCCGGATTATCCCAGAGCGGCAGGCGCCCGCACCTCAGCTGCGCGGTTCTTCTTCAGGCCAGTCGCGGATGTAGGCCTTGAGCATCTTGTTCTCGAAATTCTGGGCGTCCACCACGGCCTTGGCCACGTCGTAGAAACTGATCACACCCATGAGCATCTTGCGGTCCATCACGGGCATGTAGCGTGCGTGGCGATCGAGCATCATGCGGCGCACCTCGTCCATGTCGGTTTCGAGCGTGCAGGTCAGGGGATGGTCGTCCATGGCCGAGCGCACCAGCGTGCTGCCCAGGCTGCCGCCGTTGCGCACGGTCGCCTGGATCACTTCGCGAAAGGTGAGCATGCCCACCAGATCCCCCAGCTCCATCACCACCAGCGAACCAATGTCTTTCTCGGCCATCACGCTCAAGGCCACGGCGAGGGGCTCGTCCGGTGTCACGGTGTAAAGGGTGTTTCCTTTGACGCGAAGGATGTCGCTGACTTTCATGGTGTTGTCTCCGAGGGCGCGCTGGGCGCAACAGGCTGGTTCACAGCAAATATAGCCCACAATGCCCGGCTGAAAAGACAACCTTGGAGACACAGGATGCCCGGCTACTCCGACCCCGGCTTTGACACGCTGGCGCTGCACGCAGGCGCCAGCCCCGACCCCGCCACCGGCGCGCGCGCCGTGCCCATCCATCTGACGACCTCTTTCGTCTTTGAATCGAGCGACCATGCGGCCGCCCTGTTCAACCTGGAGCGGGGCGGCCATGTGTACAGCCGCATCAGCAACCCGACCAATGCCGTGCTGGAGCAGCGCGTGGCGGCGCTCGAAGGCGGCGTGGGCGCCATCACCACCGCCAGCGGCCAGGCCGCGCTGCATCTGGCCGTGGCCACGCTGATGGGCGCGGGCAGCCATATCGTGGCCAGCACCGCGCTGTATGGCGGCTCGCAGAACCTGCTGCACTACACGCTCTCGCGCTTCGGCATAGAGACCACTTTCGTCAAGCCCGGCGACATCGACGCCTGGCGCGCCGCAGTGCGGCCCAACACCAAGCTGTTCTTTGGCGAAACGGTGGGCAACCCGGGCCT